>JAPKYC010000129.1 GCA_026394505.1 Methanothrix sp. | reverse complement strand
TCGTATGAAATGATAACCATATCAAGCGGCTTATTCTCTTTGGACATCTGTTGAAGCAATTCCACCTGCTTGTAGGTATGTAGTACAACCACGCTCTTTGGCTCAAATTCTGGATCAATTGGGGCAAGGTAAGACGAAATTTTATGGGGCTTTACGTTGCTCGCGCCAAGTATTTTCGAGACTGTACCACGAGATAACTTTGATAATTCTGGGAACCCATTATCCAAACAATGATTTCTGATATGTATTGATAATAAACTTTGTGTCCATAATTCATATGAATATCCGTGGTCTAGTGGTTTTGAGCAAGCAAGAGACAGAATCCATGTTCTTGCGCCAGATGATATTTTTCGAGGTCTGCCACTTCTGGGAAGATCTTCCAGTGCGGGATAAATTCCATAAGCAACGGCCTTGTCAATCGTACGCTCAACTTTGGGCCTATTGGTGCCTAAGTCTCGCGCAATTTGCGAAATTGATTTGCGGTCATAGTATCCAAGAAGGATCTTGGCACGCTCGACCGCTCTCTCCGGTAGCGTTCTTGACTTGCTAGCTCTATTAAGGTACTCAAGCTCTTCTTCAGTTAACTGCAACGCAGGGCGTTCACTCACAAAGGGCATGATATTAGATTGAGTACCAGGTATTAAAATATTGCTATGTTATTTTGGAAGCTAAACACTAGTTCTTCTCCTTTATGCACGGGTACTACAGTAATCCGTCCATCGGGATGCTTCATAACAAGATGGCTGCCATGCTGCCTAATAGATTTAAAGCCGATCTTCGCCAGGGCCTTCACGATTCGTTCAGCTTCAACCGGCTTCAGCTTCGACAACCTGCACACCCACGAATTCAGAAATATCTGTATCTTTTTCTGCTTCGAGATAAGCCTCGATCGCTTCTTTTGCTCTTTCCAGGAGATCGTTCATGCTTCTTGCTTGTGTGTGGCATCCTGGAAGACTTAAAACTGTCGCTACGAAGTAGCCGTCCTCGTCCTTTTCTACCAAAACACTGAATTTCTTTTTCATGAATAAGACACCTTGATGTGCAGACAAATATGCGATGATTATTCAAAAGAGTTTTGCTGCTCTCTTGTCATCCTTGCCCCCCATATCCTGCGTACCGATCCCAGCTCCCGAAGGTGCGGGAGCGGCAGTCTCGCCTCCCTGGGTTTCAGTAGCGAACAATTCTCGCCCTCCAGCTTCTCAGCGAGCCCGTTCTTGATGAGGAGATCCAGGTATGGGACCACAGTATGGAAATTTTAAGAATATACAATTTGCGTCTTATTTGCCCCCCCCTTCACACTTGTAAAATCTTGCAGAGGATCTGGTCTTTGAATCGCTTGCGTCCCAAAACGGAGTGGTAAGGAGCTAAGATACTTATAAAAGTTTCTGAGGGAAAGTATGCACTCTCTGCTAGGCGGGGCGTGTTAGGGCTGGGTGAGATACTGGTGGTCTACGAACGGCCACCACCGTAGACACGAGCGCACAAAGGAATTCTAGAAAGCTTCCTAGTACATCTGGGCTGAAATAGACCAACTTATGAGGCGAGATAAATAACCTTTGTGCAAAAAATAAAGGTGGAATCGTTTAGCTGGAAATGTTAATATACCAATAGAATTTACTTGCATCGGCAATACGTTCTTGCTGATATCTTTATATATAATCATTTTTAATCCCTATGATGAAGGGGAATTATGCCAGGTCGTAAACCACCAGCAATCCATCTGACCGATTATGAGCGCCAAAGCATTGAGTTGCTTGTCCGTCGGTACAGTACTGGTCAGCAGAAAGCTATTCGTGGCCGAATTATTCTGCTGGCTGCGGATGGCAAAAACAATAAAGAGATCGTCAGAGAACTCAACGTGTCTGTGGATACAGCCCGTTTATGGCGGCAACGTTGGCTGGATTTGAATTCGTTTTCTATCGATGATTTGAGCATTGAGGAACGTTTGGAAGATCTACCCAGACCAGGAGCGCCGCCTCGTTTGACCGCCAACCAGATTTGCCAGATTGAGGAACTTGCCTGTGAAAAACCGGAAAACTCAGGGCGCCCAATTACTCAATGGACAAGTCGTGAGATTGCAGACGAAATCAAGAAGCGAGGCATCATAGACGAAATTTCTCCTCGTCATGCGTCTCGGCTGCTAAAAAAAAAGGCCTCAGACCGCACGTGATCCGTTACTGGTTAACACCCGTACCGGACGAACGATTTGACGAGAAGATAGTGGATATAAACTCGCTATATCAACAAGCTCCGTTTTTGGTCCAAAATGGCGAAATCGTATTGAGCACGGATGAAATGACTGGGGTTCAGGCCCTTGAACGCAAATATCCTGGATTGCCAATGGTACCTGGAAAAGTGGAAAGAAGGGAGTTTGAATACATCCGACATGGAACTTTGTCGTTCATCGTAAGCTTTTCAGTAGCAAACGGCCTGATTGAGACTGTTTCGTGTGGCCCTACGCGTAATGAAGAAGACTTTGTCGCGCATATCCAACAGACGTTTGAGGGTTTGTCATTCCCAAATCGATGCCACTTTGTTGCCGACAACCTCAATACTCATAAATCAGAATCGATGGTACGATATGTAGCGAAAGAATCCGGCTTATTGATTGACTTGGGGGTCAAAGGCAAATGCGGTATTTTGCAGTCGATGAAAACGCGAGAAGAATTTTTGAGGGATCCAACTCATCGGATCGTCTTCCACTATACGCCAAAACATGCTTCCTGGATGAACCAGATCGAAATATGGTTTAGCATACTTGTCCGAAAGGTGCTAAGGCGAGGTAACTTTGCCTCGGTTAAGGACTTGAAAAGCAAGGTTTTGGCTTTCATTGAGTACTTCAACCAGACAATGGCGAAACCATTTAAATGGACCTACCAAGGAAAGGCGCTTACTGCCTAAAAATAGGTTTATTTAGGCCTAGATGTACTAGTTAATTATAACCAGTGGTTTACGAACGATCCACCACAGAGACACAGAGCGCACGGAGGACGCACAGAGAAAAAAAACGAAAATTTTGGGTTGGGATCACACGCATGCTCTCTTTTTTTGTGTTGGAATTATAGATATTCTAGGGTAAATTTCAAGTCATAAAAATTTTATTTTTTTTTAGTCTCTGTGCGTTCTCTGTGAACTCTGTGTCTCTGTGGTGAAAGTAGTAAACCCCAGGGGTTAATCTTTCGGGCTCATGCATGTTTGAATTTGTGATCGATAATAATAGTTATATTAAAAACGAACCTCTAAAGCCTCGGCTATCCAGTCATCCCCTCTTATCATAACCTCAATTCAGATGATGACCGACATAGCCGTCAACTAGCAACGGCTTTCTTACCTACTTTCTTAATTTCGGTAGTGATTTAAAAAGCTTTTGTCCCGCCTCTGGCGAGATCCTCGGCGGCTCGGGATGCATCAGGATCTTGCACCCTCATGCTCCCTCCTCCTCGCCCGTCTCGGAGAGTTCGTTGAATGCAGTAGATGCGCTTTCTGTTCTATTTTCTCAGCGCTTTTGCATGTCTTGCGAATCGGGTAGCCAGCATTTTATCCAATCTATATTGAAAAAGTCTCGGTCATTCGATGCTATGCTATTTATTCGATTAACCTTCATTGTTGCGGCATTTAGTGCATCATTGGTGAGTAAATAATATTTATTAATTAATTTATACGATTCTTTTACCTCTGCTTCACCAATAGGTAGCACAAAAAATAAATCGAAAAGCTCAGATGTTTGATCAATGGGCATATCGCGTAGAATCTTTGGACGCTCTTTTATCACACGGATAAGATCCTTTGGTCTTACTCCGTGTTCATTGAAAGCCCATGCTTTTATCATATTGAAAAGCGTCTCTGAAATAACCAATGGAGATACAAATCCGTAATATCTTTCTTCTTCAATTCTCTTAATGAAATTATTGCATTCAGATCCATAGACGTTATCGTTCAATAAATAGTAAGTTAGGATGTTGGTATCAATAAAAACCTTTTCATCTTCGGGAATATTCCGAAGATTACCAGGATCCATATTCTGTATCCTCAATGATCTCTTCAATGATATCATGATCCAGCGTGATCAAGCCAAAAGTCCTCTCCGATATCTTTTTCGTTAGCGTTAGTTCCACTTCTTCGCCATCCTTCAGATCCAGCTTTCCCAGTGGCTTCAAGACCTCATGTTCATATATTGCTTTAATTTTCATAATGATCCCAATATGCGTTAGGGCTCAAAGATTATACTCTTGACGCTCTAGAAAGAGCCATTTAGCAATGTCGAGGATGATCGTCCTCTTAATAAGCCCGATGATAGTGATATAATGATATTTCAAACTTTCTAAGGCATTCATAGGCGCTCTCGCCTTCTCTACTGCCCCCGGTAGTTACAGGTTCCCATCTCCAAAGCTCCCGAAGGTGCGGTAGCGGCAGTCGCGCCCCCTTGTGCCCTGTAGCGAACAATTCCCGCCCTCCAGTCACTCAGCCAGCCCGTTCTTGATGAGGAGATCCAGGTATTGCAACCACAGTATGGAAATTTTAAGAATAGACAATTTGGGTCTTATTTGCCCCCCCCCCCGCACACTTGCAAAATATTGCAGAGGATCTGGTCTTTGAATCGCTTGCGTCCCCTCACGGAGTGGTAAGGAGCTAAGATACTTATAAAAGTTTCTGAG
>JAPKYC010000002.1 GCA_026394505.1 Methanothrix sp. | reverse complement strand
GGGCCTTAAGCCCGATCTGGCTCGGGTTGCTGCTTGTAACAACTCGCACCTCAAGGCCGATCAGCTCGTGCCTTGCCAGGCTTTCAGGATTCAGGTTCACTTGACTTCGCTCCGTTTGGATCGTCTTGATCCCCTTCGCTCCGTTTGGACCGTTTTGATCCTGGCCACCGTTCTGCGGATGTCTCTGATTCTCCCCGGCTTTTCCGGGGCGCCACCTGCAGTAACGATGCCTCTCTCACGGATGAGCTCGCTTTGAAGCTTTCTCAGCTCCTCTACAATCTCCTCCGCGTTCATGTTTCTGATCTCATCAATCTTAAAGATCGCCATATCGGATCACTCTTCCTTGGCGCATGGCTCGCTATCCGCTTTCACGGATGGTTCATCCAGGGGTGAAGGCGCAGCCACGGGCTCTGACTCTAAGAGCTGATCCAGATCGCTCTTCTTCTCGGGAGCGGGCGTTGCCACGGGCACCTGCGGCTTGGCCGCGGGCTTCTTTTCCACGACCGGGGGAGCGACCGGCGGCTTTTCAATCCGGAAGTCGTCGGGAAGTCGCACATCGGGCGGGATGATCCTGACCTGGCAACCAATGACACCCAGCTTCTTTATGGCTACGGAGTAGCCTTTATCCACGAGATCGATGGCCGGCTTGCCTGAGTGCTTGATGTATCCAGAGATGAATTTCTCGGTTCGGGAGCGCGGGCCCGTCAGCTTGCCGCTGATCACAATCTCGCAGCCCAAAGCGCCCGCATCC
This sequence comes from Methanothrix sp., assembly GCA_026394505.1. Lineage (GTDB taxonomy): Archaea > Halobacteriota > Methanosarcinia > Methanotrichales > Methanotrichaceae > Methanothrix. The sequence continues at coordinate 3,061 of JAPKYC010000002.1, read as the reverse complement.
ATCACTCTTCTCATCATGGACTGGCCTGCTTTTCGGAAGTACCAGCCGCGCTCCAGAGAGGAAGCGAGACGATTGGCCACAACTCTGCCGTTCAAGTCGCCGCGGCCCACATCTTGCACATCAATCTGGGGATTGTCCAGATGGAATTTGCGATCCAGGTCGCGGGTGATCTTCCTGATCAATTTGCCGCCTTTTCCGATGACCATGCCCGGCTTTTCCGCATAGACAGTGATCTGAGTGCCCATGGGAGTACGGTTCATGACCATGCCGCCGTATCCTGCCCTCTCCAACTCTTCCGCCAGATACTCATTGACGAGAGCTTTGGAGATGCCCTCCGCCACGAACTTCTTTTCTACGGACATCAGCTCTTCACCTCGGTGAGGACCATCTCCACGGAGACAGTCTCTGTGTTCTTGGGGGTGGCTCTTCCCATGGCGCGAGGCATCCATCCCCGAATGGTCCTGCCCTTCTTTGTACCGGCATGGAAGATCCTCATCTTCTCGGACTCCATTCCCTTGTACTCGGCATTGGCAAGTGCATTATCGAGGACGACCAAAACTGCCTTGGCGGCCTTTTCCGGATATCTGCCGGCATCCCATCCTACCACGCCATGCCTGTGGGCCACATTTCTTCTGTAGCGCTTGAAGGGAATAGCCCTCTTCAAGGCTATTACATCTTCCAGATAGGCACGGGCGAGGTTAGCCCTCATGCCCTTCAGCGTCCTGCAGATCTCGTGGGCGTGCTTAGGTGAGATGTGAAGCTCCATCCCCATGGCCCTTGAAGAGCGTCCTGCAGGCGTAAGCGAATAATTCAATCTGCCCAATCTCACACCTCACTTCAGCGGCACATACTTGCTTGATCTGGTAGCGCCCACGCCTGCGGCACCGTGCTGCACGCGACCGCGCGTGAGCGCGAACTCGCCGAAGAAGTGCCCGATCATCTCGGGCATGACCGCTACCTTTTCGAAGCTCTTGCCGTTGTAGATCTCGAGATTCTTGCCCACCATATCAGGCATAATTATCATATTCCTGATGTGGGTTCGAACCGAGTCCTTGTTCTTCAGGCTCGTCAGGAGATTCTTGTTCTCTTTGACAAGGCCTCTTTTGATCGATCTGCGTTGCCGCGCTGGTAAGAGCCCGGCAAGCTCCTCTATACTTAACTTGGCGAGGTCGGCAACCTTCCGGCCCCGATACAAGAATTCTTCCTTTCTCTTGGGAAGCTTGGATCCTGCTTTCTTAGCCAAAACCTTTCACCTAGCGCTTACCGGTCTTTCTTGCGGCAATTGAACCCACCTTTCGGCCAGGGGGCGCATTCCTGCTGACGGTCTTAGGCCGCCCTGGATGCTGGCGTCCGCCGCCACCGAAGGGGTGGTCCACGGCGTTCATTGCCACGCCTCTGACGATGGGCCATTTCTTGGCCTTGGACTGGAACTTAAAGAAGCTCTTGCCTGCCTTGACCAGAGGCTTGTCCAGACGGCCTCCTCCGGCCACGACTCCTATAGTCGCCATGCATTTCGGGGACAGCCACTTCATCTCACCGCTGGGCAGTTGCACGACGGTTTGACCGACATCATGAGCCACGAGAATGGCACACACTCCTGAAGCTCGGGCAAACTGGCCGCCGTGACCCGGCTGCGATTCGACGTTACAGATTGGTATGCCCTCCGGAATCTCCGCCAGATGCAGAGTGTTTCCCAGCTCAATGGGAGCCGATATGCCGCATGCGATTTCCTGGCCCACGTACATGCCCTCGGGAACCAGGATGTATCTCATCTCACCGTTGCTCAAGGCCACCAGCGCAACCGGAGCAGATCTCGCGGGGTCACGCATTATTTCCTGGACCACGCCTGTTATAGTCTCATCGCTATCGACTTTTATATGCTTGATGTCCGCCCTGTACCTGTGAGAGGGTGCCCTGTACGTAGGACCACCTGCACCTCTATTCTGAGATATGATTCGATGTCCCATATTTTACCCACCTACAGCAATCCCAGCCTTGTGGCTAACTCGTTCGCGCTTCCCTCTCCGGCCAGCCGGACGACGGCCTTCTTTTCTCCCCGGGAGGTTATCATGGTCCTGACTGCCAGGACATCGATATCATAAAGCTCTTCCAGGGCTTTCTTGATCTGTGGCTTGGTGGCTCTCATGTTCACCAGAAACTCAATGGTATCATTGGAGTCGATCATGCCGGTGACCTTTTCTGTGACGTAAGGACTCTTGATTATCATTGCACTGCCTCCGCTCTGCCCTTTTTGGCCAGCTTTTCCAGGGAAGACTCAGTCCAGACGGTCAGCCTTCCTGCCCTGGTTCCAGGGGCTAGCAGCTCAGCGTTCAGCCTCTCCACGGTGACGAAGTCCACACCGGGAAGATTTCGGGCCGCTTTTCCCAGGCCCTGATCGGTTCCGGCGACAATGAGCAGGCTTTTGCGGCCTTTATATTTCCTTCCCCGCAGTTTGCCCTTGCCGGCACGAATATGCCTTCCGTCCTTGGCCCTCTGAACATCATCCCAGAGGCCCGCTGCCACCAGGAACTTGATGACGTCTGTGGTCTTGCTCAGGGATTCCAGGTCGTTCCTGGCCACCACAGGCAGCTCTCTTGTGAACCTGTGGCCCCTGGCTTCAACGAGCCCGGACGAGGCGGTTGCGGCGATGGCGGAGCGGATGGCTTTGCGCCTCTCCTTTTTGTTGACCTTTTCAGTATAGTCAGCATTGGGCTGAGGCGCATGTGAGCGGCGGCCGCCTACGGCCATGGGTACGCCTGCCGCTTTTCTGCCGTTCTTCAATCTGGGAACTCTGGAGACGCCGTGCCCCGGACCCCAGGACTGGGCAGAGGTATTCATGCCCGCATAGAAGTGAGGTCCATAGGCCTGCAGCCTGTTGGCCTGTGCGGCTAAGACAGCCCGCTTGATGATATCCGGCCGGTATTCCTCCTCGAACACAGGAGGCAGCTCAATCTGGCCGCTTGCATTTCCCAATATATCAATGACATTTGCCAGCATTATCTAGACCCCCTGCTTGGACTCTTGGCTTACGTAGAGGAACTCCGGCGCCTTTACGAAGTTC
>JAPKYC010000175.1 GCA_026394505.1 Methanothrix sp. | reverse complement strand
AGGCGTGATCAAGAGGAAGATCAGCTACGGAACGAGAAGCGAAGCCGGCAAAGCCGCTTGGGAGAATCAATTAACGATCCTCGACACATGCAGAAAGCAAGGAGTTAGCTATTTCGAGTATATTCTGGATATTATATCTGGAAGCTACTCGATGCCAAGGTTGTCCCAACGCCTTATGCGGAGCAAGTCCTCCACAGCCTATTGAGCATGTTCTTGGATTCCATAAACAAGCCAACTTTGAATACGCAGTCTTTTATGGCAGTGCAGATTTCATGGCATCAAGATTCCACGAAGAAACAATTTTTGATTATTCCATTTTTAAGAACTCGTGCTATTTTGGAGAAAATACGACCAGAAATGGTGCTGTATTTTATAAAAGTTCCAGTTTTCAATTCACAGAGTTTAATGGTTATGCCCGCTTTGTTTATGCAAAATTTTATTTATATGATAAGGAATACACTTATTTTCCAGGTATTCATTTCAGATGCGCTCCTTGCAAAGAAAATTCAAAATTACATTCAAGCTTTATCAACTCAAGATTTAACGATCGCATTGATTTTTATAAGGCTATATTTGAAATAGATGCCTATTTTGAGCGTGTTATTTTTGCGAAAGATTCCAACTTCTCATCAATTCGATTTGATGGGATTGCTAGTTTTTTTAGGACGAAGTTTGGTGGAGATGTAGCTTCATTCGAAAATTCTATTTTTAATGATGATGCAGATTTTTGTGGCACTTTCTTCTCAAAGTATGCGAATTTCAAGAGTTCAAAATTCGCTAAAGAAGCGAATTTTAGGGCTACCTATTTCGATGGAGATGCGCTATTTAATGAAGCAAATTTCAACGAAAATTTTAATTTATCCGAGTCAAAATTATCATTTTTAAAACTCTCGAGAGCAACCTTTGCAGAGAGATCGCTAATTTCTTTAATGGACTCTATTTTTAGCCAAATAGATATCCCATGGGGATCTATAGAAAATAGATTGTATCATGATAAATATCTAGATTATAATAACTCTTATAATGATGGAGTCTATCTATCTTTGATTCAAAGCTATGAGAGAAGCGGCAATTTTGATGACGCAGATGCCTGTCGTGTTCAGTATAAAAAGGATATGTATCAACTTTCAATCAAGAAACGACAACTGTCAGCTAAATGGTTCCCATTTGTTAGCTATTTTGTTGATAAATTCTTTTTCGGTTATGGGGCGAGGTTAAAATATCCATTTGTTATAATGATAATGTTATTATGTTTATATATATTTTTATATGTTAACGCATCATGTACCGTTTCCAGCTTAAATTTGACAAAAGAGATCATTGCTAACTTGCTGGGATGGTTCCTTGTCCCTATCTTTGTTGTTGTTTTAGCAAAGAAATTTTTGCGGTAGTATCTTTGTGGTGAGTTGAAGCACATCGACAACTAAGTGAACACAAGGACTTAAAGGCTTCTAATCTTATCATGATAACCCACAATTAGATGGCTTGAGTCAAAAAATTAGGTTCAATATTACTCTCACCACACCTTCAGATCGATTCCCTCTATCCTCACCCGCGTCCCCTCAGAGTGCACCACCACTCCTGAGTGGACCTTTTGCATCATGCAGTGATCGGGCAGAAATCGCACCGTCTCGCCTACCTCCGGCCTCTTGCCCCGGCTCACCACGCCCTCGAAGCCCAGTACCATGCAGATGCCGATGTCCTCGGGCGCGGGCAATCCATGCAGCAGGTGCACCGGCCCGACCAGATGCACAGTGACGATTCCCTGCTTATTCTTGAGCACCTTTGCAAAATGGGTGACCGGGCAGCCCAAAGGTCTGTAGCGGAAGATGTCGCCCTCTAACAGATGCGCCTCGGGATTGAAGGGATGCAGATCCTCCCGGCAGGAGGGCTCGCCAGGCAGCGGCGCTAAAGCGAAGTCGGCTTGAAGGCCGTCAATAACGCCGATGATATCCTCGGTCTTCTCAGAGCAGGCCAAGAGTGCAGCGATCTGCTCCGACCTGCCCAGGAATCTCTCCTGCTTGAGAATGGTGCACCTGTCCAGCCCGGCCACGTCCACCAGCTTGGCGGCAAACTCCCGGCAACTGGAAAGGCCGCACTCGCCACAATTGTAACCTGGCAAGAGCTTCTCGATCTGCAACATGATAATCGTAGTCCTCCGTCCGTTCGTCCTCTGTGCGCTCTGCGCCTCTGTGGTTATATTCCGTAACCCATTGGTTATAGCCAGTGGCTAACGACTATTCTACCACAGAAATAGCGAAGAGCCTATTCTTTAGACTTCATCCTCACTCGCCGGTGTACTCCATGAAGCCGTCCAAATGTCGCAACACGCCCCGGTGGTGCTCCTTGGAGATGCGTAGCTCACCCGTGCATAAAGTGCAGATGGCCAGGGGCGGATTGTGCCGCAAGACCATCTCCCCGGAAATATCCGGCCAGCTTGCCATCAACTGCGCCAGCTCAGCCGAGCCCTTGCCGGATAGCCCGTTGGCCTCATTGATCCGGCAGCCGGGATTGGCCTCCAAGATGCGCTCCCGGAAGACCTCCCTCTCCGCCTGGGAGACCAGATCGCCCTTGGTCATGACTGCCGCGTCGGCAGTGGTGAGCAGCGGCCCGACTTTTAAAGGACTGTTGGGGCCCGTGGTAACGTCGATCACGCAGATGGCCAGGGCCTTGTCCGGGTAAGGCGCACAGCGCAGGCACAGCCCCGCCGTCTCATTGAGCAGCATGTCCGCCTGCTGGGCCACTGCCCAGTGCAGCATCTCCTCGAAGTTGTAGATGGCGTAGTGGTCCGGACACATATCCTTGGCCAGGCCCACAGCCACAGGCACCTTCAGCCGCTTGAACCTTGCGTCGTCCTCGGTCCACATGCAGTCGATCTTGACCAGCGCCGGGCTGCGCCCTGAACGCAGCAAGTCCTTCACAGCATGCATGAGCACGGAGGTCTTGCCAGAGCCCGGCGTGCCTGCCACCACCACCATCTTCAAGCTACTACCTCGCCCTGACGAATGGTCTCCCGCAGCGCCGTGAGCCAGCCGTCCACCCGCTCCACATCCTTGAAGACCCTTTGCTCATCCTCATTGGTGCTAATGACCTTGGTCATGCCTCCGTTCTTCATGACAATGCGCCGCGAGGCCATGAGGGCCAGCATGGGATCGTGAGTCACTACTACCACTATCTTTCCTTCGCCGGCCAAAAGGCGAAGCGCCTCCTGCTTCTTTATGCCCGCATTTTCAATCTCATCGATGAGCACAATGGGCGAGTCGCTGATGACGGCAATGTCCGCAACCATGAGAGCCCGCGACTGGCCGCCGCTGAGAATGGTAAGCTGAAAGGCAGGATTGACCGGCTCTCCAGTCAGGGTGTTGGCCAGGGCTATGACTTTGTCTGCCAGCCTGGGGTCCTTGCCCCGCGACTTGGCATGCATTCTCAGAAACTCTTCCACAGACATATCGGCCAGAAAGTGCATATTCTGGGAGAGCTGGGCCACCAGCTTCTTCCTGGGATTGCTGCGCAGCTCCCCGGCAGGCTCAAGGCTGTTTATGAGAATCCTTCTGCCGGAAGGCGTGTCGCCTAAGGCAAATTGCTCAATGTCGGCGATAAGAGTGCTCTTGCCTGAGCCCGTGGGCCCTACTATTCCTATTATCTCTCCTCGAGCTATCTCGATCTCGGTTACGGCATCGGGATGGCTGTCCTTGTCCACGCCGCCCTGAATGGTTAGTGTCAGTGGATTGATATTTTGCTCCATATTGATCATCGGATTTATTGTCTGGCTGAACGTCTGGCCCATGGCCTCGCTCATACTCTGGCTGATTGCCTGGCTCATTTCTTGCCCTCCAGAAATTGCACTGCATCCTCCCAGTGGGAGACGGTGATCTGCGGCATAAGCCTGTGCAGGGTATGCTCCTCTTTGATCCTGGCTACACCGCCGCCTGTGATGTTAAGAAGTATGATATCTTTGGGGTGAACGCTGCCGGCTATTGCCGCCTGCTCCAGCGCCGCCACGGCTACTGCCGGGGCATTGAGGATATCTATTTCCTCAGAACTCTCAAAGAGCTTCTTGGCCGCTACTGCCTCTTGGTCTGTTATGCCGTAGACCTCGCCCTGGGTTTCTCGCAGCGCGTCTTTGACGCCGCCAGGAATGGCGTAGGGAGGCTTTCGGTTGAAAAGAACGTCATCGAACATATCGCTGCATGGGGCCTGGGGCTCTTTTCCCGTCCAGGCATAGTAAATGGGCGCATTGGGAATATTCTGGGCCAAATGCAGCCTGGGAAGGAGGGAGCCATAGCGTCCGTCCTCCTTCAGGCGAAGAGCCGCTTCCCAGGCGGATATGCCGCCCGTGCCGCTTCCCACCGCCTGAAAATAGTGATCGGGCATGCGTCCCAGCGTCAGGGCGGCGTCGAGCATCACTGTGCCCATGCCATCCCGGCGGGCGATATTTCTGGCTCCGCCCTCTGCCCCAAAGCCGGGCAGGGATTGCACATTTTCAGCTATCTGGATGGCATCGTAGTAATCGCCCTGCACAGCTATCAGAGTGACCGGGCCCTTACCTGTGCGGGGTGGCACCGTTGTCCACATTCTGGCCAGGGCTTTTTCCGGCACAAAAAGAAGCAGAGGCTGGCCGGTGAGAGCGGACACGTGGGCAAAGGCGCGGGCGGTGTTGCCGGCGGAAGCCACTACCAGGGTGGGGCATTCGCCGCACTCCAACAGCATCTGCATGGTAGGCGCAGCCTCCAGATCCTTGAAGCTGCAGGTGGGCATCCTGGCCCCGCGCTCCGGCCAGTAGCCGTTGAAGCTGATGTAAAGGTTTTCCAGGCCCAGTTCCCCGGCCAGGCCCTGGCTCCTGTAGGTCACAGGCGCGCCCTCCGCCTCAGCTATGATTCCGTGCACGGGAAGCCAGTCCAGGAAACGCCAGATGCCGGGCAGGCTCTTCGGCTCCATTTGCCTGGCCTGGTAATCGGCGCGCAGAAGCGAATTGTCATGGGGGCAACTCAGGGAATAAGCAGGCTGCACTGATCTGTCGCTCACACATCGGAGGAGATATTGGCCCATAGAGGCAACTTCTCCAAATGGAGAATATAA
>JAPKYC010000253.1 GCA_026394505.1 Methanothrix sp. | reverse complement strand
CAAGGAGATTCTGCTTTTCAGCACATTGTCAGATCCTTAAATTTTAAAAATAAAATAAGATTAATATGTTATATATTCACATTTAAGAATCGATAACAAGAAAATATACTTGCCATTTGAAGCTTTAGTGCGGAATGTGGGTTGTAGTCCCGAAAACTAGATATATCTATAACGAATAACGTAGTAGTTAGCCGCGTAGTGTTCCGAAAGGACAAGGTTTATAGGCCGATTAAGTCTGTCCGACCAATCATCCTGGCAATGGATGATCGATTTCATCCTCCATCTTAGCTCGGATCGATCAATAATCCGGGGTCGGAAGGCGCCGCGCAAATTCGGTGCAGGTCTTCGGCAGTGGCGAAAAGCGCCTTTTCAGGCGAAATCCAAGATCGCCATAGTCCATGATGAAAAAGACGCGGCGCAGGGATGCGTGGAGGAAGAGACTGGAGCAGGCCCCCCATCGACCGATGATTGGGTCCCCTTAAAACGGGCGCTGTGCTAAAATTCCAGTGCTGCCCGGCCAAAAACTCGCGCATTAGCCTTAGGCGAGATGAGACGAACGCAATTTAGCGGCTCTGTCCCTCTGAGGAGGGCGCTGTGGATCGGCGTTTTTCTCGCCTTCTTTTCACCTGCAATTCCTGTTTTCGAGCACCCCATCTAAAGGCGCATTTGCTGCACTCTGCCAGGGCCTGAACAAAAAATTTATATCCTATCACTATCATGAGGTTAGTATAGAGAAGTAATCGTAAGGTGACATAAAATGTGGGACAAGAGATATCCGTCAATATTCGATATATTCGAGAGCTTTGCCAAGGGCTTTCCCTTTGAGAAGAAGGAAAAGTTCGAAGAGGACTGGTTCAAAGAGCCCTTTGAGGACATGATCAAGAGGTTTGAGGAGAGCATGCCCGCCGAGTTCAAGGACTTCGTGCGCGAAGAGGAAACACCGGGTGGAGTCTCTCGGCGATACGGCCCATTTGTCTACGGCTTCAGCTACACGGCAGAGCCGGGAAAGGAGCCGGTCTTCAGTGAGTTTGGCAACATCAAGCCGTCTCACCGGGGCATCGAGCCAAGCCAGGGGCGGGAGCCGCTGGTGGATGTCATGAACGAGAAGGAGAGGTACAGGATCTTCGTAGAACTGCCCGGCGTGGACAAGGACAAGGTAAAATTGGACGTGGCAGAAGACAGTGTAGAGATCAAGACCGATGATGATAAAAAGTTCTACAAGATGATCTATCTCGACTCAGCCATCGACGCGGACAGCGCCAAAGCCTCCTACAAGAACGGTGTCCTGACACTGGAGCTGGACAAGAAAGAGAAGAGGAAGGGAAAAGAGGTCAAGATTGAGTGAGAATGGAGGGCCGGAATTAAAAAAAGCAGGCCTATTGACCCCCATTCATTATTTTCAGCATTTTTATTTTCACAATTATTACCTACACGAGGGCTATATGGCATTCACATGATTTAAAATAGAAGTTTAAGACCTCATAAAACGTCAATGTGAATAATAGCTACTTAAATGCAGACGGCCCAAGTGTGCTACATGCAAAAGGTGAGTGGAGTTAGGGAGCAGAGCCGGGTGGATGGATATGAAGACGCAAACAGCATACTATCCGGCCTGAAGGGGTTGATGCACAACAAGTACGGCGACTTAATTCTTCTTTGCAGCGTTACCGTAGCCTTCGGGATGCTATTGGCAGTCTCGGCTGCCGGCTGAGGCGCTGCCTCATGCAAATATGCTTCATTGATACCTATTTTTCCCACCAATTTTAAAAAACGGCCTTCGCCGAGAATCGCACCATCACATAACAAAGATTAAATCACCCCCGGTGCTCTAAAACCATAGCGAGGATTGGCATGGACAAGAATGAGTTGGTAAACGAACTCGCCAGGAGGCGCGGCTTTCTCTGGCCCGCCTTTGAACTTTACGGCGGAGCTGCGGGTTGATCGAGGCGCCCACCATCGGCGTGGAGGGAATCTACCAGGCCTCCGGCCACTTGAGCGGCTTTTCCGATCCGCTTACCAGTTGCAAGGAGTGCAAAGAGGTCTACCGGGCCGATCACCTCATCAAGCACATCATCGAGGTACCCGATGCCCTGAGCAACGAGCAGATCTACAAATGCATCCAGGAAAATGAGATCGGCTGCCCGGAGTGCGGTGGAGAGCTGTCCCAGGTATACGAGTTCAATCTCATGTTCAAGACCATGATCGGTCCGGGAAACAAGATGACCGGCTATCTGCGACCGGAGACGGCGCAGGGCATGTTCATCAACTTCCCCAGGCTGCTGCGCTACTTTCGCGACTCTCTGCCCTTTGCCGCGGTGCAGATCGGCAAGTCCTTCCGAAACGAGATCTCGCCCCGCCAGGGAGTGATCAGGCTGCGGGAGTTCACTCAGGCCGAGGCGGAGATCTTCATAGATCCGCGGGACAAGAGCCATCCCCGCTTCGCCGAGGTCGCGGATATCAAGATGAGGTTCTACTCCCAGGCGGCGCAGGAAAGAGGCGAAGCGGAGGAGATGACATTTGCGAAGGCTGTGGAGAGGGGCATTGTGGCCCACCAGGCCCTGGCCTACTACGTGGCCCGCACCTATCAATTCCTCCTGGCGGTGGGTGTAGCCCCGGACAAGCTGCGCTTCCGCCAGCACCAATCGGACGAGATGGCTCATTATGCGGCAGACTGCTGGGACGCGGAGGTCTTTTTGGACCGGCTGGGCTGGATTGAGATCGTGGGCGTGGCGGATAGGACTGACTTTGACCTTAAAGCCCACACGTCCGTGAGCAAGGTCAATCTGAGCGTCTTCGTGCATTACGATCAGCCCGTAAAGCGGCAGAAGCTGGTCGTCAAGCCGGACTTCAAGGCCCTGGGACCCAGGTTCAAAGCCAAGGCCAAGGCAGTCGGCGAAGCTCTCAAGGCCCTCTCCCCAGAGGAGCTGAAAGGCAGCAAGGCGAACGAGATGATCAGCCTGACTGTCGAGGGAGAGACGATCGAGATCGAGCCAACTCTCGTCTCCTTTGAGAGCGTGGAGGAAGAGATTCGCGGGGAAGAGGTCGTACCTCACGTCATTGAGCCATCCTTTGGCATTGACCGGATAATTTACACTGTGCTGGACCACTCCTTCTACCAGGACGCAGTGGACGGGGAGCCGCGCGCCGTGCTCAGATTCAAGTCGGCTGTGGCCCCCATTGAGGTGGCGGTTCTGCCTTTGATGGACCGAAAGGAGCTGTCGGATACGGCCAAGGCCATTTTGCAGGAGCTGCGAACACGCGGCATGCGCGTGGACTACGATACATCCGGATCGATCGGACGACGATATAGGCGCAACGATGAGATAGGCACACCCTTCGCTGTCACCGTAGACTATGATACGCTTGAGCAGGGCACGGTTACCATTCGGGACCGCGACAGCATGCAGCAGGTCAAGGTACCTCGCTGGCAAATTGCGGACAAGCTGACCGCATTGCTCTGCGGCCTCCTCAAGTTCCAGGATGCCGGGGATCTGGTTGCATCTGGGAAGAAGGAGTAAGCAGGGAGACGGATCGTGCCTGAAATGGCCCTGGAATGGCGCGCCAAGCTGGTCAAAGAGGTGCGCAGAAAGGTCATTCACCTCACCGGCCTGTCGGTTCCCCTGGGCCTCATCTTCCTGGGCCGGACGGTTACTGCGGTAGCCATCGCTCTTGTGTTGGCCGGATCTTTGCTGCTGGAGGCGGCGCGGCTGAAGGGAAAGATCCGGCTGCCCGAGGTGCGTGATCACGAGGAGACAAAGGTAGCCAGCTACATTTATTACATGGCGGGCAGCCTTCTCTGTGTGCTGCTCTTCCCGCCCATGATCGCCCTGACCGCCATGCTCTTTCTCACCCTGGGAGATACGGTGAGTGGTCTCGCCGGCTCCATTTTGAAGAACTGCGATGTGCGAGGCATGCCCGCCCCTGCGGGGAGAGGACGCATCAAGCCCCTGCCCGTTGTCGCCGCCATGTTCAGCGCCTGTCTCTTTATCGGCTACCTCGCCTCCGGCTTTTCCGGCCTTTCCTTTCCCATTTATCTGGCGGGGGCGGCGGCGGCTACCTTTGCAGACGGCGTGGCTATTATCATCGGAAAGAGAAGCCTGGACGATAACTTCTCCATACCGGTATTTTCAGGCGCTCTCATGAGTGCGGTCGCCCTAATTCTCAACTCCTCGCTGCTTTGAGAGGAGGTCTCTGTGAGTCCTCCGTGCGCTCTGTGTCTCTGTGGTGGTAGTATCGTCAGCCATTGGTTATAAACAGTAGCTAACGACGTTTCAACCACAGAGACACAGAGTTCACAGAAGAACGCACAGAGCGACTAACTAACAACTGGAAAACCATAGTAATTGGAAATAGCGAAGAGCCTAGAAAAGGTTTTTTAAAGTATGCCATTGTACCACAACACGCTCACAAGCGGCAATTGCTGCTTGTCAAGGGAATAGGAGGAAATGGAATGGATATTATTCTGATCGGTCCACCGGGATCCGGCAAGGGCACACAGGCCAAGATGATCGTCGAAAAATACAATGTATTGCACGTCTCCACCGGAGACATACTGCGAGAGAACGTTCGCAATGGAACGCCACTGGGCGTTGAGGCCAAGAAGTTCATGGATGCCGGCAAGCTGGTTCCGGACGCTCTTCTCATTGATATCATTAAGGATCGGCTGGCCAAGCCAGATGTCAAGGGCGGCTGGATGCTGGACGGCTTCCCCAGGACCATGCCCCAGGCAGAGGCACTGGACAAGATCCTTCCCGCCTTGGGCCAGAAGATCAATGTCGTTTTGAACATTGATGTTCCTGATGCGGAGCTGGTAAAGCGGGTGACCGGCAGGCGGATGTGCAAGTGCGGCGCAACATACCACGAACTGTTCAATAAGCCAAAGGTTGCCGGAAAGTGCGATGCCTGCGGCGGCGACCTGTACCAGAGGGCAGACGACACTGAAGAGACAGTCAAAGAGAGACTGACTGCCTACCATGCCCAGACCCAGCCGCTCATCGACTACTACAACAAGAGGGGCATCGTCGCCACCGTCATCGGTGTGGGCGACATCAAGACCATCTTCGGCGAGGTAGTCAAGGCGCTGGATAAGGTGTAGAGCCTATTCACAACTATTTTTCTAACATTTTTTGCAAGGGATTCATCTTTTCTCGACTCATTAGTTCTGTCCCAAACATTCTTTATACGTAGGAGGATAAACTATAATAGGTGGTTAATGCAATAATGCTCTTTGGTGTAAAGACTTAATGACTAATGATATATCAGGCCTTAACATTCAGAAAGGTTTAGAATCGGACGACGTTTTTATTGAAGACGTTCAGAGAGCAAAAGAATGCACTCCAGATTTGCTAAGGGATATAATCGAGAAAAGCAGCTTTTCAATAACGGGCGTTAATCAAAGGGAGAAGGAAAAAGCATGGAAGGAATTCTTGAGTACTTCCATCATGGGTGAAGAAGATACATCGGCAGCGGCAAGATCTATTCTCTATATTTTACAGCAATCTGTAAGATATAACCTAACGCGGGATCAAATTAAAAATGATTTAGATAAAATCGGATTATCTGAACAGTTACAAGAAATTATATTCAATGAATTAGAAAATTATAACACACAAATTAAAGCACAAATAACGAAAGGTGAAGGCTTTAAAATACCCTGCTTTAGGGATCTGGGTTGGAGAACAGATCTAAGACTCTGCGATCATCAGAGAGATAAAATATTAAAATCTACTATAATTGTAAATATTATATATCAATCTTTGCGTCATCAAACTGAATCATTTATATTTGAAATAAATCCAGAAGAACTTTCTGTTGTAATAAATGAATTACAGAAAGCATATTCAAAAACACAAAAGATTGATAAGTTGAAAAATAAATTTGATGAAATAATTAAAGATATACTGTAATATTAACAAGCAATTGCTATAGATATATGCCATCAATCGTCATGTTTTATTTATCCGCAATACCCCGCATTTGTGTCGTAAGATCTCTGCCAATGGACAAGTCAACTCACTCTTCGATGTTTTTCGATGATATTGTAACAAAGTTCACGGCTAAGAAGATGAATAATAGGGTCGTAACCGCCTTTGAGATCAATAAAATTGGTCCATCTATGCCAGCGTATTCGATTATGAAGAGCACGAACACGGAAAGTATCACGCCCAAATAGGACCTAAAAGTAACGCTTATTAATTGGTGGTGGTTTTCGTATTTTCTATATGCCTTTATCAATTCGAGGACAAATGTTTTTAAAGGTGTTTCGGAAATTAGGAAATTATCAATGTGATTTTTGTGCTTTTCCATTAAATCCTTATTACAGTCTCGTATATAACTATTAAATTTAATTATAAATATTAAAGCAGAAAATAATGTCGCCCAAAACGATGGTAGCCAAAAAAAGCTTGGCAACGAAGCAAGATCTATATATCCCATCCTTCATTCCTTCTTTCAGTTTCTTCGGAAGAAATGCCAATTAGAATACCTGCAATCCCACCAAGCACTGCTCCTACGAGCCCGCCGAACATGCCTCCAATAAGGACCCCCGTTACTGCGCCGATAATAGAAGACCTATACATTTTCAAGAGCCATCCCTTTTTGTCGGGATGTTGTTGTTTTTTACCTGTGGCATCACTTGGAGCATTGCTCTCTAGTTCTGTAATCATTTCTTTAAGTTCTCTAATTGTGGATTCATTGTCTTCCGGCCAATGCCTTGGTAGATTAGGATATTCCTGATTTAGTATAGGGGTTTTGCGAACACGTTGATACGGGTGATATGTATAATAATATGGTTGAATGAAGCCACCTAATTCATCAGGATATATTTTTATATCTTTATCATAGCCTCTGCTATTGAGGGTATCCATATAATGAAGATCTTTGCTCGCCAAATGCCGTCCTTGCCTGAAGTCCTGTTTGACTACCATATCATTCTCTTTAAGACTAATCTAATGCACTTAGCTGTAGTTTATCTATATACAATTTGCCATTAGAGACTGTCTGACAATCGCCACTGAGATCAGTGGCTGGCATAGATAAGGCGCTTTTTTTTAGCAAACCTCAGCAAAGTCATGTGGTCCGAGGGATGATCAATTAGCCGCCAATTACTGCAAATCATCCTCTATTCATCGCCAACGAAATTGAGATAGACTTTGCGAAGTCACGACTTTTTCAATATGAACTTATCCTTGAGAAAAATGGGCAGAGGGCAAAGACCTACAATATAACCAAGAATATGGGTCGAAATCTACCAGCAGATCTAAAACCAGAAAAACCAGATGTAGGCACATTAGCTCTTACAAACCGGCAATCTTTTTATCCCCTCGCCTCGCTAGCCCACCCTCATGATATTCGTTTATTCTCTAGGCGGCTCCATCCTGGCAGGCCGCAATGCCCAAAGCCTCAAGGAGTACGCCCAAGCCCTCAAAGAGCTGGCCCAGGAGCACCAGATCTTCGTCGTCGTCGGCGGCGGCAGGATCGCCCGCGAGTACATCGAAAAGGCGCGCGCCCTGGGCGCATCGGAGATGTTTTGCGACACCATCGGCATTGGCGCCACCAAGCTCAACTCGGCGCTGCTCGTTGTCAATGGCGGTAAAAAAGGTCCAATAGTGGCGGGATAAAATTGTCCCCCTGTCAATTCCGGGAATTGAGCATCAGCGAGATCGCCAGACAGACTGGACACAGCCGTGTGACGGTGCGGAAGCATCTGAATTCTCGGATTCCCCCCTTTGCCCAGAAAGAGATCCAGGAAACCAAGCAAATTGGATGGCCACAGTGAATACATAATCGATAGACTCAAAGAGTGCTCACTGCTTTTTTCAGCTCGTTTCCAGGCGATATGAAAGAGCTTCGATTATCATGTTATTGCAGCGGCGATTCTTGATAGGATTCTCCACCATTGCACTGCGGTCAATATAAAAAGGCGATAGCTATAGACTTAAGGATCTCAAGAGGCAGGAGATAATTCCCCATAGCTTTTCAGGATAAGGTGCATGGAGATAAGATGGCTCAAGTGCATCAATCTCGGAGTCGGCCAGAACAAGGGCTCTTTGACACAATTCTCAATGATGATGTGGTACGAACTTTTTTCTGCTATGTACATATGCGGTTTTCTGAAGCTCTTTAACTATATGAACCGCTTCGACATTATATTTGATATATGCGTTGCCGTTCACCTCATCCTTATGGATCAGTTTATTTTCCTCCAGATTCTTTAGGACATTCAAAATCTGTTCCTCAGAAAGTCCGTCCGTCTTGGAGTATTTTATAACTTCAGACTCGGTACTCTGGGCATAGGGATCATCCTCACTTCCCAGGCTCCACATATCTATGATTCGGCCAAGGACCTTTTTCTCTTGCACATCCAGATCTTTCTCGGTTAAAACATTGTTGCTCAATTCAATCTCCCTCCTATGTACCATTATTTTTGCTCTATATTAACTTACTAGGCTCCTAGTTTATATAGATTATGGGTACTTCAAAATATAGATACCAAAAGCTTTTTATTTAAAGACATCGTATTAAGAATTAGAATCGCAAAAGGAGGATTCAAAAAATGATAGATGATAATTTAGAAAAGGCGAAGACCGATGCAAAGAAAGGGATAGCTGATATCGAGAAGAAAGTGGCCTATGCAAAGGCGGATGCAAAAGCTGATGTAGAGAAGGCAAAAGCAAATCTTGGGAATAAGATTGCTCACGTAAAAGCTGATGCAGAGAAGGCGATGGCTGATTTAGGGAAAAAAACGGCTGATAGGTATCAAAAATGAAATATAGCAAAATTTTGCTGTGTATGACGGCGCTCGCCGCATGCTTGCTAATTGGTTTCGCATGGGGAGAAGACTATCTGAATGGCGGATATGTCAGTTCCAGCCGTACAAGTTCTGATGAGGGACTGGCTGGCATGTTACAGTGGCTCGATACACCTGTCCCTAACTTCCCCTGGTACACTACGGGTGGTTCCTTCTACAGCCAAGTGTATAGCGAAACCACGTTCTCGCCCTTTACCGAGTATTTTACAATAACCGGTACGCCTGTCGTGGGTGGGATAATAAGCAATCCTACCAAGTTCGATATAACGCAGAAAACACCATCCCGTGTGTACTACGGTGCCGGTGTAGGGTTGCCATACTCTCAGTATGCATCCACGGTGCCATCCAAGACCAATGATCTCTGGGTCCAGGGAGCAACAAACTGGACACAATATGTGGTAAGCCCCGTTGGAACCTGGCTGCAGCTAATCGCCTACGCACCCGTCGAAGGACCGGCAGGTTTCTATGAGATGATCCAGACCGATACAACCAGTTCGATGTACAGGACTTATCAGTTCAACCAGGGTTATAACACCATGAACTTCAACGCCGACCAGGTTGGACGACACATGCTCTACTTTGTGGTGAACAACCAGCCCAGCAATGTGATCGTTGTGGATGTGTTTGCCCGGGCTTAGCCGGGGTCAACGACGCTGGTACATACATTTCGGCATTCGAGGCTCAATGCTATCAATTTCCCATTACAGACCCTCCTGAAAAATCGTCGTTTTTTATGGGATCTGAACCGCTCCCATAAGAACAGAGAAAACGGGAATAACTCACAACCTATTCCGAGAAATAGCAAAAAGACGTTACCTCTTGGGTCCGCTCTAATA
>JAPKYC010000104.1 GCA_026394505.1 Methanothrix sp. | reverse complement strand
TTTTATTCAATCACGGTGCAGCCCATTCTTCATGATATTCGTCTATTCTCTAGGCGGCTCCATCCTGGCAGGCCGCGATGCCCAAAGCCTGCGTGAGTACGCTCAAGCCCTGAAAGAGCTGGCCCAAGAGCACCAGATCTTCATCGTCGTCGGCGGCGGCAGGATCGCCCGCGAGTACATCGAGAAAGCGCGCGCCCTGGGCGCATCGGAGATGTTCTGCGACACCATCGGCATCGGCGCTACCAAGCTCAACTCGGCGCTGCTCGTGGCCGCCCTAGGGGCCAGCGCGCCGCAAGAGATCCCCGACAGCTATGCCCAGGCCGCGCGCCTGGCCCGGCCCGGCAGGGTCGTGGTCATGGGCGGCGTGGCCGTCGGCCAGACCACGGACGCCGTCGCCGCTCTGCTGGCGGAGTACGTGCACGCCGACAAATTGGTCGTCGCCACATCGGTGGACGGCGTTTACACCACCGACCCGGAGAAGGACCCCGCCGCAAAGAAGCTCGCGCGCATGACCCACCGCGCGCTGGCCCGCCTGGCCATGGAAACGGAGATGAAGGCCGGCTCGCGCTCGCCCATCGATCATCTGGCCGCCAAGATCATCGAAAGAAGCTCGATTCCCACGGTTATCGTGCTGGGCAGCAAAATTGAAAACTTGAGAAAAGGTGCCCTGGGAGGGCACACGGGAACTGAGATCAGGCGGGAGTAAGCGTCTTTACCAGGTCGTTTGCAGAGACCATGCCCCATAGAGCCCCTTGCTCGGAGACGACCAACTGACCGGCGCCCGTCCGGCCCAGCATCTTGATGGCCTCGTAGATAGGCTCCTCGGAGTCGATGGTCAAAAAGCTGCGGTTCATGATCTCCCTGGCTTCCTGATTCGTCCTGCCGTCCGCCACAGCACGGATAATGTCGGCCAGGTTGATCAATCCCGGTGAGCTGTCGTCCACCAGAGCCTCGGAGACGCCGTTGTGCACCAGAATGCGCGATGCCTCCTGTAGAGAGGCGTTTGCCGGTATGTGTACGGCACGCCGCGCGATCCCCTTAACGGGCACCTTGGGTACAGATATCATCTCATCGATATGGAAGATGAGGCGGCTCATGGTGTCGTCCCTGCCCGTCACTGTGCCCCGGATGTAGAGCTTGTTTACTGGCGTGGGCCCGACCTCAATGCCGTCTCCCACGTTGAAGTCCCTGATGTTGCCGATGATGCGCACAACGCCGTCACATTGCTGCGATTGCATGACCTTGTTGAAGATGATCTCGCTGGCGGTGGTGCCCTCCATCACCACACCATTCCTGATTACGGGGACTGTTACGACATCTCCCGTGGCATCAATATTGAGCGCCTCGAAGGCTGCGCCCGTCGCCCTGTATCCGCCCTTGGGGCCGGGCACGCCTTCTACCAGGTTCAGGGCTTTGAGGGATTGCATCTGATTTCGGATGGTGCCGGGATTTCTGTCTATCAGCACGGCAATCTCTTCGCCCTTCACAGCTCGTCCTTCAACACGGTGAATGTTGATCAATGCGGTTAAGATGTCTCTTTGAACAGGTGTCAAATCCATAATTCGATCGATAATGTTCATGATTAATGTCCTATATAGATTTATTGATCGAAACATAGCCTAAAAAATTTAATCTAATTCGAATGGGCATTTAGACTCTTCATTAAAGGGCAATTTTGCTTAAAATGGGAAAACAAACGCCTTATTTTCGCATAGGACATACTTTGCTCTTTTTATAGGGAAAAGCTCCCATGCGCCGCCAGATTTTTTTGATGGGCTCATCGAAGATGCTGCCCCAGGACTGAGGGTAGCAGGAACAGGGATAGACCTCCCCGGCGGGCGTTATATGCATCCAACTGGTGGCGGCAAAGCAGCCAAAGCTCTTGTAGGCCTCGGGAACGGAAAATATGCGGGGCGGCGCTACGTTGCCCCGGACAAAGTCCGCCAGCCGGGCGTGATCGCCGGGCAGAAGGGCGATGTTCTGCCGCTCCGACCAGCGGCCTGTACAGACCACCTCAAAGAAGGTCAGCTCGTGCACTTTCATACAGCGAGCAAGTTCGTGGAACCTGTGCAGATGAGGCATGTTCTCCCGGCGCAAGACCACGTAGAGGTCCACCAGCAGGCCGGCTTGTCGGGCGAGGCGCACCGCCAGCATGGCCTCGGAAAAGACCCCCTCCCGCCCGCGCATGTCATCATGTTCCGTCTCGATGGGGCTGTCCAGGCTGACGTTGACGGCATAAAGCCCCGCCTCCTTCAGCCGGCGCGCGAGCGTTGCCGTAAAGCCTGCCCCCGAGGTGAAGAGGGTGGAGATGGCCCGATCGTCCACCGATGCCACCAGCTCCGGCAACTCCCGGTAGAGGGCCGGCTCCCCGCCATCGAATATGACCAGCGTGGTCCCCATGTCCAGAATCTGGCCGATGATGTCTTTCACCGTATGGGGAGTGAGGCGCAGCTTTTTTCCGGAATTGGGCAGAGCGCAGTGGGCGCAGCGGTTGGGGCACTCCTCGGTAATGGAGATGGTAACCTGGTCCGGGGTACGTCTGCCCAGGAGGGCCCGCAGCCGGCTGTCGGCCAACCGGGAAAAAGCCCGGCTGGGGAGGGGCGGGATCCAGGTAGAGAGGCAGAGCTTTTCAGAGTCTGCGTGGGCAGCAAGCTGCCCGTCAAACATCTGCAGGGCGGACTTGACGAGGGGCAGATGAGCCAGAGGGCCGCAGGCATCGACCAACACCCTGGCCCCCTGCACCTGGCCCTCTTGCACCCTGCCCTCTTGCACGCGAGCCTCGGCCTTGAGCAGGGGGCTGTCGTAAAGCGGGTAGGATTTGCCGCCGGACTTTTCGTCTCCTTCTCCATCTCCCGCCCTGCTTTTATCCATCAATAAACGTCCTTTGGATCAAAGATCTTCTCGCCCACCACCTTGCCATCCAGGGTGCGGTAGAAGCAGGACCTGTAGCCGGTATGGCACGCCCCGCCCTCCTGCTCGATTAACAGGAGAACGGCATCCTCGTCGCAGTCGATCCTGATCTCTAACACCCGCTGAAAGTGCCCGGAGGACTCGCCCTTCAGCCAGAGCTTCTTTCGCGAGCGAGACCAGTAATGGGCCTTGCCCGTCTCCCTGGTTTTGGCCAGGGCCTCGTCATTCATGTAGGCCAGCATGAGCACCTCGCCGGTCTTGGCGTCCTGAGCAATAGCCGGGATCAACCTGTCAGTCATCGAGAGGATAATAGAGATATAACCTATAAGGGCCTTGCTGCATAGAGAATAAGGATAGAATAAGGATGAAATGCATCACCTGCAAAGGCCGGGGGCTATGCGGCCGGCCCGTCTGCCCCATATTGCGCCGGCTGGAGGAGACGGCGGCTCTGCCCCGCATCGGCAAGAGCCTGGAGGGCATGTCTCCGCCCGAGGTCTTCGTGGGCAGGCACGGCTATCCGCTGGTGAGAGCCGGGCCCATGGTGCCTGCCGGCGGCAGCCCGGGCCGGCTCGTGGAGCCGCAAGGTCTCGGCATGGACATCGGCGAGATCATAGCGGCGCGCTCGGCCCTGGTGCGCTCCGAGAGCAAGATAGTAATAAAAGAGGCAGAGGCACCGGGAAGCTTGCTCGAGGCCATGCAGCAGATCGCCATGTCCGCGGCTCCGGTGGGCACCGAGGTCACATTTTACAGGCCGCCCCAGGGCAGGCTGCAGTTTGACGGAGTGCTCTCCCCCTCCGGGCCCTCCGGAGAGCTGAAGGGGATGCAGATCACCACCAACCCGCTTATTCCCAGGAAGGTGGACCAGATGGTGGAGGACAGGGACGTTGCTGCTGCCGCAGCCGCTGCCGAGCTTTACACCTCCGGCATCGGCACGGATCACATCTCCCGCATGCTTTCCTTAGGCCTTTTGGGCAGGAAGAGAAAGCTGGTGCCCACCCGTTGGTCCATTACTGCCTCAGACGACATGATCGGCAAGCTGCTCAAGGAGACGGTTTTGGACGGGCCGCTGGTAAACGATTACTATCTCTTCTCTGGGGAGGATCTGGGAAATCACTTCGAGATCCTGCTTTTGCCACGGCCCTTCAGCTTCGAGCTGGTGGAGATCTGGATGGCCCGCTCCGTATGGGCGGAGGAGGGCTTCATCGGCTGGGACAGGGAGGACGCGCGGGCCAAAAAGGAGTACAGCTCTCTGGCGGGTGGCTACTACGCGGCAAGGCTGGCCGTCATGGAGCACCTCGCTGGCCGGGGCCGCCAGGCGGCCGTGCTGGCAGTACGGGAGATCGATGAGAGCTACTGGGCTCCCCTGGGGGTATGGGTGGTGCGGGAGGTGGCGAGAAAGGCCATGCGCTCGCCTCCGGCGCGCTTGGGAAGCCTGGCAGAAGCGATGGCGGAGATGGAAAAGAGAATCAAGACGCCGGCTGGGCAGTGGCGCGGGGAGGCCCGGCTGCTGGCCGCGCCGGTGCAGAGGAGCCTGATGGAGTTTTAGGCGATTAGTAAGATTAGCTTGACAATTTCTTTCACCCGCGCCGGTGCCACTGTGGCGTAGATCTCCTTCGTGGACAAACCGTTCGATTCAGAGTCCTGCCCCCAGAGACAGCCCCGCCCGCAGCAGCACATCGGCAATTATGGCTGCAAAAAGCAGGGCGCGGTAGTTGGCCGACTGGTAGAACAGCTCTTCACCCCTCTTCGCCGTGGGGTGGCGAACGAAGTCCAGGTTTTGCAGCAGCAGCCATCCGCCCGCGCCGGCGGCCGCGGCCAGGTAGAGCCATCCCAGGCCCGCGGCAAGGCCCAGGGCTATGGAGAGAATGACGCCCACAATCCAAAAGCCGGCCACCATATTGGCCGTGGCCGCAATGCCGTAGGTGGCGGGAGTGGTGGGAATGCCTTTCTCTTTATCGCCGGCCACATCTCGCGAGGCATCGCAGTTGGTAAAGCCCCAATCGGTGATGCCGATCATGGCCGCCAGGATCAGGGCGGCGGGATGAAGGCCCGGTCCTGCTCTGAGAATCCCGGCCGGCTCCAGGGCCAGCCAGACGCCCAGGGGCACCAGCCCGAAGGACAGCCCCACAAAGATCCAGGAGAAGGGCGTATTTCTCTTGGCCCAGGCGGAGTAGATGGTGATTGTCAGCGTGGCCGCCAGGAGGATGACAAAGCTCTCCAGATTGAGGTATAGGGCCACGGCCGCAGCCACAAGAAAAAGAAATAGCGACCAGAGCTGTGCCTCGCGCTTGCTCAGCATGGCGGAAGGCAGCGGCCTATTGGGCAATGCGATGCGGTCCACGTCGATGTCGCAGCAATCGTTGTAGACATAGGAGCTGGTGATGGCGCAGTAAGCTCCCAGGGAGGCAATGAGAAAAGGAAGCATTGGCGGCAGGGCCCCCTCTACGGCGTAGACGGCTAATAGGGCAGCGGCGGCGGGCATGGCCAGATCCATTGCCGCGAGTGGCGGGCGCAATAGCTCGATATGCGCCTTAAATCGATGCATTCAGATGAGCCCCGCCAAGAGCTCCAGATGCTCCTCGGGCTTTGTCAGGTAATCCAGAAGACCCGGTTCTCTATGCAGTGGATACATCTCCCGGCCCCTGGCCAGGCCGAGTTTGCGAAGGCTTGATCTGTCGGGCGCTTGCACCCGGCGCAGCTCTGCCGCCTCAGGGCATCGATCGTTCTTTATCCAGCCCTCCCTGGTGAAAAAGTAGGCTCCTCCTCCCTTCTCTCGGAATGGATCGTAAAGCGATGAGAAGTCCCTGGCCACAAAGTTGGCCATCTTCAGCGTCTTATTGGAGCGGTTTATGGTGACATGACCGTAGCCTGGCGGCACCAGAACCTTGTCTCCTGCCGAGGCATAAACCGTCACCACATCGCTGAGATCCAGGTTTTGCAAAAGGTAGAGGGCTTCACCCTCCAGGACCTCGTAAAGCTCCGGGTAGGTGACGGCCCCGCTGGGCACAAGCGGATGGTAATGACCGGCCGTCTTGATGTATTCGCGACCAAGCATATTTGGTGGAATAATAGTGATATCATAGCGTAGATCCTGCTGCAGGAGCTTCTCTTTATCCGCCCGGCTTAAGAAAAGGTCGCGATACATGTAATAGAGCTCAAAGTCCTCTGCCCCGGCCAGCCAGCTCTGATCAAAGATCACGTCCTTCATATCAAAAAGCCGACGAACATCGGGCTTCTGTCCCCTGCCGCCAAATTCAAGTTGCATCTTCTCTGCCACCAAATGATAATGAGTATTTTGAGGATAAAATATGATCGCATTTTCAGCCGATCTTCTCTTTCCAGCAAAAGAGCACAGACACAGCTAAGGTCGGCCAATTCAGATGCGATATTTCGTTTTTCATCCGGCGATCCCGGATATCTTTGGTTTTTAGCAGGCCTGTGGGCTGGTGATGGTAAAGTACTCCGTGAGCACCTTTCTGTAGTCCACAATCACGTCCACCTTCCAGGTTCCTGGCAGGCGGGCAACATCAGTTCCCTTGATATCGAGGCAGCTCCAGACCGGTGCGGCCCACATTCCCGTAAATCCGTCGATGGGCGGTATGGTGCTGAAAGACCGGGCATAAGTCCTGCCCTCCGGCCAGTACCATCTCCACTCCACGCTGTGCACCTTCGCATCCCGCCAGATGAGCAGCCAGGAGGCGACCTGCTCGTCATCGGATGTAAATGTATACGTCCTGTAAAGCGGCATGCCGTTTGGGCTGATCTCTTTGGCTATGGTATGTTCAGATAGCGGAAAGAACATGGGATGGGATGCCTGACCCGACCCCACCATGAGCAAAACCGCCAGAACGACTATTGCTAGAACTCTTTCTCTCATTGCAACTCACCTATTACTTCTTAAGTTTATTGCGACCCCGATAGTATAATAATTTACTGTACCATAAAAAGATGACGATTGAGCGGTCCTCAGAGGAAGAGATCTGAGACCCTATTATTCAACCAATAGCGGGCTTATGCCCCGTCCTCTGGCAATTTGCGCCGGAAGATCTATCACATTCGACGCCGCATCGATCACATTGCCGTCACTGCTGGCAACTATGGATCCGCATGTTTTGAGCTGATGATCGACGTCCCTGGCGCACCTGGCCTCGCCCGGCAAATCCCGCTCTGCCATCAGGCGGCGCACCTCTTTGGCCAGTTCTCCGCTGCGGCTAATTTGCTGATCCAAGAGCACCTCTACGCGAGCGGGCCCGGCATGAGCCAGCAGATCTAAAATCTCAGAGAACGCGCAAGACGAAATCCGTGATGTTTTGTAGCTTTTGAAAAATCCTCGCGTATCTCGCAAAAAGCCGTCGTCACAGAGATAGACGGGATACCCGGCTAAAAGGCTCTGTGTGGTGATGAGGGTGTTGTATCCGTCCACGAACACCGCCCTGCCGCGCAGAGTATGCAGCCGCAGGGCTTTGGCCATTCGGCGTAGCGCCGTATCTGCGGAAACGATGGTTCTTTGCAGCACAAACCTCTGCTCCTCCGGCAGGCGGTGGTGATCGGAGACATAGCGAACTGCGGAGTCACCGGGATAGCCGCGATCTACCAGGTATCTGGCCTCCTGGGCAGCTCGCTTCAGCCCAGCATCTGTTCTAGCGCTGACCTTCTCACCTCCTGGTAGAGATCTTTGCCATGGGCATCTACGGCCACGATCATGGGGCCGAATTCTTTGGCCTCAAACACCCAGAGGGACTCAGCCATGCCCAGCTCCAACAGGTGCACGCCCAACACCCTCAGCTGCTGGGCCGCAGCCGCGCCGCATCCTCCCGGATAGGCCAGGTAGATGGCCCTGCTCCGAAAGGGCTCACCGGGCAGGCCACCCTTGCCGATGATGGCCCGCACCCCCATGCGCAGGATCTCATCCGTGTAGCGGGCCATGCGACCGCTGGTGGTCGGCCCGGCGGAAAGAACCCGGTCGCCCAGAATGAGCGGGCCGCAGTGATAGAGAGCGGCCCCCTCCAGGGAGACGGGACTTCCGGCGCGGCGCATCAGGGCATGGGCTTTGTCGCGAGCGGTGAAGAGCGGCCCGCTCAGAAATACCACATCCCCGGCCAGGAGCTTTTCCACGTCAGCGCCCGAAAGGGGTGTACGGAGATGATACTCGGTCATTGGATCACCTCCGTTGCGCTGCGGTTGGCCCAGCACTGAAAGTTTATGGCTACGGGCAAAGAGGCAGTATGGCAGAAGGCCTTCTCGATTTTTATGCCCAGAGCGGTGGTGTCCCCGCCCAGGCCCATGGGACCGATGCCGAGTGAATTGATCCTCTCTAAGAGCTGTAGCTCCTCCAGGGATTCGCCGGGCATGTTGAGCAGAGCCCGCTTGGCCAGGCGCGCTGCCAGGTCGAAGCTGCCGCCCAGACCAATGCCCAGGAAGAGGGGCGGGCAGGCATTGGCAGCGCGCTTCGCCACGCTCCTCACAATGAAATCAATGGGATCGTCGGCGGGGTTGAGCATGCCCACCAGGCTCATGTTCTCTGAGCCCGCTCCCTTGGGAAAGGCGGTGAGCGACAGACTGTGGCCATCCACATAATCCAAAATAATGTCGGGCATGCCGGGGCCGGTGTTGTCCCCGCTGTTCTGGCGGGTCTGGGGATGGACGGCGTTGGGGCGCAGCGGAATCTCTCGGGTGGCGATTCTTACGCCCTCGGCCACAGCTTCGGCAAGGCTGAAGTCCAGACTCAAATCGCGGCCCAGTTGCACATGAAAAATGGCAAGGCCCGTGTCCTGGCAGAGGGGCAGGCCTTTGGCCTTGGCAATCGCCACATTCTCCAGCATGAACTGCAGATGATGCCTGGCGAGAGGGTGGCTCTCCCGGGCGGCGGCCTCTTCGATTCTCTGCAAGACCCAGTCGGGTAGAGTCGTCTCCGCTCTTTGCAAGGCACGCAGCGTGGCCTCTACCACCTTTTCTCTCATGCCTTTCGCCCCTTCTGGCCCGGCTCAATCTTGATGGGCAGGGACTGCTCGGGAAGCATTAGGTTGGTCAGCTTGCCCAGAGCTCTTTCCATGGCATCTTTGTGCAGGTCTCCTGAGGTGTGGATGCCGCCCGGCGTTCCGCGCACGGCGCGACAGGGATACTGCTGGCAGAAGAGACCGGTCATGGACGGCGCCTCATCCACGGTCCTTCCCACCATGCCCGCCGCAGCATGCCAGGTGGCTCCGCAGGGCGAGCCGCGCACAACTTTGACCTGGCTGATGCGCCCGTCCTTCGTCTCCACCTCCAGCTCCGGCTTGCCCAGTTTTTGGGCGAACTCATCGATGACCGGAACGCCGCATTCTTCCAGGGTGCAGCAGATCTCATCAACCTCGATATGGATGCCGTACTTCTCTGCGATCCTCTCCAGCTCGCGAAAGGAGCCGGCCCGGGCGATGCCTCCGGGAATTATGGCTGCTTTTACTCCGGCTGCGCCTGCCAGGCGCACGATCTCCATAGTCAGGTCGGGGTGAAAGGTATAGAGAATAAGCAGGTCCGCCTGGAAGATTCTGGGATCAAGGTTTAGCTCTTTGACAAACTCTTCCGGGTCCTCGATGAAGCCGGGCAGCACCTGGGGAACCTCGACGGAGACGACTGCAAAGTCCGTCCTGGTCTTGATGGTCTCCAGCAGGCGCTCGCCGTACTTTCCACGCAAAACTACGCCAACCAGCATGAATCAAAAGATGACAGGAGGTGTTAATAGAGATTTGTAGAGGCGTTTGTGATCTTCGTTCGGGGCTGGGCCATCCAGGTGGTTTATATCGTAGCAATTGCATTGAGCCCGTCGGAAATGAGCGAAATAGAAACCTCCGACGGCATTGTCCGCAATATCCCTTCCGTCCTCATAGCGGGCACCCACAGCGGGGTGGGCAAGACCACAGTCACTTTGGGCCTCATGGCCGCCTTGCGCGCTCGTGGCCTGAATGTACAGCCCTTCAAGGTGGGCCCGGACTTCATCGACCCGTCTCATCATACCGCTGTCTGCGGA
>JAPKYC010000053.1 GCA_026394505.1 Methanothrix sp. | reverse complement strand
TATGAATGTTGCTTCCTTATCTCGTTTTGGGAAAGGAGATCCGCTTTATCCCCAGCTCCTCGCCCGCGCCGCCTCTCGCCTCTCTCGTAGCCGGGCCCGGATGCCTGCAAGCTCCCACCGGCCTTCAAATTTGGTGGCGGCAGCCAGAACAGCACCAAGCCTCCTGGCCTCGGAGCAAAGCTGCTTGATGCGTTCGCCGGTGGGTGTTTTTGTGGACTCCGCGTTCGTCCTCTGTGCGCTCTGTGCCTCTGTGGTTTTATTCCGTATGCCATCAGAGATTTCTAGACCAAGCTCATGAACGGATATTTCTTTTCTGCATCAAACTGCAGCCTGGCAATGACCACCTCACCCTCGTAGTCTATCTGCACCTCGGCCACAATCATGCGCCCCTCCAGCTCGCCATATCCGAAGACGTTCTCCTTCAACATTTTCCGGTTTATGCTTACGTGAACTCGCCTCACGTAGGGCTGCAAAGAGATGCACTCCTCCATGGCCTTTTCCAGGCCCGCGGCAGTCCCCAGGCTCACCGGGGCTCCCACAAACTGATGGTAGAGCGCGCCCCGTTTTATTCCCGCTTCAAAAGCGGCTATTTCTCTTTTCGTAGGCGTGAGATCACCACCGGACTGGTCAGATAGAGGGTGATAAGCGCTATCACCACAAGGGTGGCATAAAAAATATCATCCATATCATGCTGGCGAAAGATGACCAATCCCACCACCAGAAAGATGCCGCCCAGAAGAGACATGACGCGAAGGTCCTTGATCTTGGGATAGGGGATGCTGCTTGTCATGAGCAGCGCCAAAAACAACATGAGCACGATGGTGAGTGTCGGCCTGCCCAAAAGAACGCTGGCAGAAAGTGCTATGCCTGCTGCGGGAATGGGAAGCCCCTCAAAGAACTGATCGCTTTTGCCGGAGACGACGTTGAACCTGGCCAGGCGCAGCGTTCCGCAGATCAGAAAGAATATGCCCACCGGCCAGATGTGGGGCGGAAGATGAAAAGCGGAAATGGCAAGAAAAACCGGCGCCGTGCCAAAGGAGATCAGGTCCGCTAAAGAGTCCAGGTTGGCTCCCAGGGGACTGCCGCCCACCTTTCGCGCTAAAAATCCGTCCAGGCCGTCGGCCATTGCTGCTAATAGTATGAACACCAGGGCATACTGGGGATAAATGCCGCCCCAGGCTCCGCCCGCGGCAAGTATTGCCAGAAATCCGAAAACGACATTTAAAAGCGTGAATAAATCCGGCAGCCGCAAGACTCGGAAGACATTCATGAACTCCTCACTGCAACCACCGTCTCTCCAGCCCGGACGCGATCGCCCAGCCCTATTTGCAGACTGTAGCCAATGGGAATGCTAACTTCCACCCGCGAGCCGAAGCGGATCATGCCTATCCTCTCTCCTCGCGACACCCGATCTCCAGGTCGAACATAGCAGACGATCTCTCTGACCAGGGTTCCCGTTATCTGGCATAGCTCCATCTCTCCGTCATCGGTGTCCAAATGCATCCTGTTCTGCTGATTCTTGCATGCCCGCCCCATAAAAGCCGGCAGATGAGTGCCTTTCCGGTATTCGATATTGCGTACAACTCCATCGAGAGGTGCCCGGTTTACATGCACATTGGAAGGACTCATAAAGATGGTGATTTTCTGGGGCGTGGCCTGGATGATTTTTCCGTCTGCTGGCGAAAGCATCCCTTCCCCTCTCGGAAGGCGATCCGGGTCCCGGTGAAAGAAGATCATGAAAACAAAGCCCGCCAAAGCCACGGCTGACATGTACCAGTTTCCGGCCACTGCCAGCGCTGCTGTCAGTAAAATGGGCACCGATACCCATGCGGTGGAATCTTTTGCCAGCTTCATGCTGCATCTCCTCTCCCAGGTTTGATCTCTGTTGCCAGCTCATCAATGATTGATAAAAGCTCCGGCAAGAGCAGGAATACCAGGTAAGAGATGGCCAGAAGCGCTATTGTCGATCCCACCTTGGCTATGATATTATGGGCGATATCAAAGCTGCCTTCCCCAAACCAGCTCCATCCGTAGGCCATGAGTACAAATCCATTTCTCACAATGTTCAAGAGAAATATGGAGACGGTGGATGCCGCCAGTGCCGTTAGCCTGCGGCCCAGTGGCGCCTCTACCGATAAAATCACCCCGGCAAAAAGGGCAATGCTCTCAATGGCAGTGCAGGCCAGGATGATCTGCACCGACTGACCGTTAAGGCTCATTATGTTCCAGCTCTCCATGATCACGGGAACGGAGAGGATTTGCAGCATCTTTGCGGTTACAAGGGTGGTAAATCCAATCAGACCTACCTGAAGAGCCTGTATTTCGGCAAAAGGAAAATAGATGATTCCACAGACGGCAGCCGCATAGCTCGCCCAATAGAATGCCTTTGATGAAAAGCCCCTGCTCATCACAATCCAGGCCATGTAGAAGCTCAAGAGACCTGCCGCCAAAAAGAGAGCCGCATTGAAGTAGTCCTCTATGGCCAGATAATGCTCAATCTGGCCGAGCCAGAAGAATGCAAAGAGTGCCCATCCCAAAGCAGCGATACGGCTGCTCCCGGCCAGGGCTGATGCCAGGAGTAGAACCAAGCAGATCCAGAGCAGATAGGAAACCAGCCATTCCAGCATCATCAATCCTAGAAGTACCACAGGTTTATTTAGCATTATCTATGTTGTGATTTTAGGGTAAGGCCCGGGATACATTATGAATCGAAATATTTTTGTTCTTATTTCTGCTGCATGCATAATTTTGGCAGCCTTCTCCTCTGCACAGGCAGCAAAGCTTCCAACTAAAGCCGACCAGAAGATCGATCCGGCACTTGCAGAGATGCTTGACCGTGGGTTGGAGGAAAAGATCCCTGTAATTGTGATGCTCAAATCGATTGCCCCATCCAATCAAGACCGTCTTATCCTGGATGATCTCATTTCTGACGACCTTACTATCAGGTACAGGTATAGGCTCATCCCCGGTCTAGCTGGAGAGGCTACGGCTATTGCCATAAAAAAGATTGCAGAAAGCGACCGGGTATCGGGAATTTATTTTGATGGCAGAACACAAATATCTTCCTCCGATAAGAACGCATCCTTGGAAGAATCTATCTCACAGGAAGAATATATCTCGCCGGCTCAAATTATAAAGGCAGACAAGCTCTGGGAAAAGGGGATCGACGGCCAGGGAATAACCGTGGCTGTAATTGATTCGGGCATAGACAAGAATCACCCCGACCTGATCGGCAAGGTAGTAGCCGAGAAGAATTTCCTGGCAGATGAGATCACGGCAGACGATCTGCTGGGCCATGGGACAATGGTCGCAGGAATCATTGCCGGCTCCGGCTCAGCCTCCAATGGAAGGTATAAGGGAATTGCTCCCGGGGCAAAGCTGATCAGTGTCAAAGTAATCGACGGCAAAGGGGACGGCAAAGTATCGGATATCATCGCGGGAATTGAGTGGGCTGTTTACAGCGGAGCTGACGTCCTCAGTCTCAGCCTGGGTGGAATAAATCTGGGCGAGACAAATCCGCCCATAACCATGGCTGCGGACAATGCCGCAAGTGCCGGAGTCGTTGTCTGTGTGGCGGCAGGCAACCGTAACAGCAGCGAAACAGGAGGTCAGGTGGCAGGAACCACAAGTCTCCAGGTTGGCCGGGGCAATACTCCTATCGACTTATCCCAGAATAATAAGGATGTGTATTATCTCCTTGTTCCAATCGTCCTGGCTCTTCCGCCGGGCTTGATCGACTCCCCGGGTGATGGAGTAAAAGTCATCACTGTGGGAGCCACGGATGCGAACGGCCACATCGCCGGCTTTTCCGGCTCCGGGCCCACCAGGGACGACAGAACCAAGCCCGACGTAGTCGCACCGGGCGTAGAAATTATCTCCACGGTGCCCTCCGGTCTGAAGAGGCCGGCTAATGTAGACGATTATTATGCACGTGAGTCGGGCACCAGCCTCTCTACTCCGGTCGCTGCAGGCCTGTCTGCATTGCTCTTGCAGGCAAACGGCAACCTCACTGCTGCCGGCGTCAAGGCGGCCATGACCCGGGGAGCAACAAAACTGAACAACACATTGAGCGAGAGTTACGAAGAGTACTATCAGGGTGCAGGAATGCTGGATGCTCTTTCTTCCTATGAGCTGCTGGAGAATAATAGTGATATCTGCGGAGTGATTCCGGACCGCTGGACTGCTGGCCGCTGGGCATACCAGCCGGCAGGAAAAGGAGTATATGTGGGGCTGGATACGGGCGCGGACAGGCCGCAAAAGAAGATATACGCACTCTCACCGGGCGATGAAGACTGGAATTTGCGCTTTGTGTTCTTTTGCGATCAGGAGATAAAAAACCTTAAGACATCCGTGCAGGGAGATGTAGCCGACTGGGTAAGCCTGCAGCTCTTGGCGGAAACGATTCTGGCCAACGATCAGAAGGTATTTGCGGCTTCGATTACTGTGCCGCAGGACACACTTCCAGGGCTTTATAACGGCACCATTGAGATATCAAAAGAAAATGAGAATCTTCTCCAGATTCCCATCAGCGTGAATGTGGCCATGCCCTTGAATATCTCTCGAGGAGTGGGCAATAAGACAGGATCACTTATTGGAAACGAATGGCATTACTACTATCTGGATATGAAGCCCGGAACCACTGAGTTTGAAGCATCTTTAACGTGGCAGCAGGACACTAACCTCGATCTCTTCCTGCTCTCCCCCACCAGCGAGTATTACACCGGTGAGAAGATAAGCCGGCCAAAGATAAAGAAGATACAGTCCCCTTCATCGGGAAAATGGCTTATTGCCGTGCATAGTGAAAATGCATCGCATGCGGCCAACTACACACTGAAGGTGGAGCGATCTCAGTTAGAGACGTCTCCCATCCGCTGGAATTTGCAGTCTGCATCTGCCGGCACAAGCACCAAAACTCAGTTTGCAATGAGAAACCTTGGGCTGTATCTTCGCAACCTCAGCTACACCGGCGTGATCGAGAACACCACTCGCCGGGAGTTTGAGGGCCGTGTGGGATATAAAGAAACATGGAATAAAACCATAAATGTCACAAAGAGAACGAAGAAGATCTCGGCAGAGTTCAGCCCTCTTGGAGGCGACAATGACAGCGAGGTTGCGCTTGTCTTCGAGAATCCTGAGGGCATTGCCAGGGAGGAGAACGCGGCTTTAGGTTCGGGCGAGATAGGTCCTGTGGAAATCACCAATCCGAAAGTGGGCAACTGGACGCTAAAGGTTTACGGATACAATGTTCCGAAGGCGGGAGAGTCCTTTAGAGTTCGTGTCAAGGAATATGCAGAGGAAGAGTGGACCTGGATCACAACCATTGGCCCAGAGCGATTAGAGAGCGACTCCAATGGGACGGTGGTGGCCAATCTCACCATACCAGAAGGTACATCGCTTCCCAGGCTGGACGGATACATAAAAATCTCTTCGGACAGCCACATCTTTGAGATTCCGGTGAGCGTGACCATAGCCGGTACCGGGCTGGAAGGCTTAACGAAAGAAGAGGTAGTGGACAGCGACAAGGACGGCCTCTTTGACGTCCTAACCTTGAGCTTTGGCCTGAACATCACAGCACCCGGAGAGTACAGGCTAAAAGGAGTGCTGGTCGACTGTCGCGGCGGCAGGATTGAGGCCTTAGACAGCAGTTTCGGTCTGAAAGAGAGCGGAAGCATAAAGGTCAATGTGAGAGGCACCGATATCTGGAGGAAGGGCAAGTGCGGGCCGATGATGATTCAAAACCTGATACTTTACGATAAGAGTGGAAGCTACATCGATAGATTCGACAAAGAGATTACCATAAACAGAGAGCCCAAACAGTTCCAGGCCCCTGCCGCCTATCTCACAGGCGAGTATGTCAACCGGACGATCCCCACCACCATCGCCATCGGGGTAAATGTGACTGTCATCAAGTCCGGCAGCTTTGAGCTGCAGGGCACCATTGTGGATGATGAGGGACTGGTGCTGGGCAAAGAGAGCGTAGAGAGCGATCTATCCGCCGGCAATGCCACAATGATATTGCAGTTTGATCCCAGCCGGTTCATGATAGAGGAAGCCGTCTCTGCCGTGCATCTGGTGGATCTGGTTCTCAGCCGGGGGACAGAGGAGCTGGAGAGAATAGATAACGCCTGGAGCTCGGAGGAGAGTATGGACCCGCAAGCATTTAAAAGCACGGGGGCGAAGAGCAGCTCCACCGGACTTCCCGTGGTCAAGCTGGGCGGTGCCGGCGGGATGCGGCTGGAGAACGGCACGGCGGTCATTTCCTGACTTGAGCTCACCACATAATTTCCCATCTCTGCGAGGTCTGCGTCTCTGCGGTTGATATTCGCAGCTGAATAATCAAACCCCGGGGGTTACCGAATAAAACCGCAGAGTCGCAGAGCGCACGGAGGACGAACGAACGGAGACGACTATTAACCTGGATTTTGGATCTCAATCACGGTCTTTGACCTACCGTTTTGCAATTGCCAAACTAAAAACCCATTTTCCATAAAGCCAGTCAGGCCCATCAACTGCTTCCATCGTATTGTTTCCAGGCCTGCCCGGCGTTGAGGGCGCCCGAGCTCTCCCGCGCGCAACACCCGTGCGCGGCATCCCATCAGATCAGGCAACTGGAGTAAGCGCAAACGGCCCCAAAGCACAAACCCCAGAAAACCAGAGAAAAAAGCCATCCCAATGCGTTGCCAGCGATAATTAGACCCACGGGTACGGAATAAAACCACAGAGGCGCAGAGCACACAGAGGACGGACGCAAAGACTCAATTTAGTCCGAGAGGAGAGACTTAAAGCGTAGACTGGAATTGTAGCTTGCAAAGGATCTCAAATGTCGCTCTTTCACATAACTCGTCAATCGGGCATCCCATTGGTTGGGTGTATCTACTTCGGCGTGGTGGACCGGGGCAGCAGCCTTCTGCAGATCAGGCCGAGCTGCGGCTGCAATCTCAATTGCCCCTTCTGCTCGGTGGATGCTGGGCCGCACTCACGGTCGCGCGTGACCGACTACCAGGTGGAGCTGGATTATCTGATGGAGGCAGTGGAGGAGATCGCCCCTTTCAAGGGGCCGGGGGTGGAGTGCCACATCGATTCACCTGGGGAACCCATGCTCTATCCGGATATTGTGCCACTGGTGCAACGGCTCAAGGCAATAAAAGAGGTCAGCGTCGTCTCCATGCAGAGCAACGGCACCCTGCTCGATGAAGAACGAATTCGGGCGCTGGAAGAGGCCGGCCTGGATCGGATCAACCTCTCCATTCACTCTCTGCAGCCGGAGAAGGCGGCCTTTCTGGCGGGCATGCCCGGCTTTGACATCGAAAAGATAAAGCAGGCGGCAAAAAGCATTGCAGAAAGCAAGATCGATCTCATGATTGCGCCCGTTTTAATCCCGGGCATCAACGACCTGGATATGCCGGAGCTGATCCGCTTCGCCCAGGAGATCGGCGCGGGAAAGAGGTGGCCGCCCCTGGGGATTCAGAAGTTTGAGCACTACCGGCTGGGACGGTCTCCCGGCAAGGTCAAGGCCCAGAACTGGTGGCAATTTTACAATCGCAGCATGAGCGAATGGGAGAAGCAGTTCTCCATTCCCCTTCGCCTCAAGGCCCAAGATTTCAAGATTGAGAGGCGGCCCACTATCCCTACTGTCTTTGAGAAGAAGGAGAAGACCTGGGTGGAGATCAAGGCTCCCGGCTGGGTGAAGGGAGAACAGTTGGGCGTCGCGAAAAACCGGGTGGTATCGGTGGTGGACTGCCCCATCAAGCTGGGCAGCGTGCGGGTGCAGATTGTGAGCAACAAGCACAACATCTACGTGGCGGTGCCTTGCTGAATATTGTGCCGATATTCGTGCTGAATATCTCTATTTTGCCGTCCCTCAAATATCCCTGGACATTCGCGACAGCCGGCCAATCAGCCATTTGGTGAGAAATCCCGTCAAAAAGCAGATGAACATGATGGAAAACTCCCGGCTCTCTGTGCTGCCGTCAAGCGCAATAAAGCCGGAGCTGACGAAGAGATAGGCCATGTAGCCGAAGACCATGGCCAGCAGCGGCAATGCCATGTACCAGAGCCTCTTGTAGCGCGAAGCCATGCCATAGCGGCGCAGGTCGTCGGCAATCCCCGTCAGTATCTGGGCCGAGGAGCCCAGGCCCGCGAAGAACGAGGACCAGAGGGGCACGCCCAGAACGCTCACCTCGGAGAATCTGGTGATCAAAAAGCTGAAGAGAATGATGGCCAGAGAGGCAAAGATCACGGCATAAAGGCCGTAGAGCTTGAAGAAGTAAGAGAGGGTCCTCAGGCTATGAAATCGAGAGCCTTTGATCTTGATCTTGGACTCGTTGATGGCAGAGGTAAGCTCGTACCTGGCCCGGTCGCAGTAGAGGAATGACTCGGAGAGGTTCTCCTTGTTGAACTCCTTTAAGGCCAAAACGTAAAAGTCATAGCTATCTTTTATGTCGATGGAGCTTCGGTGGGCTGCCTGAAGCATGCGGTCCAGCCT
>JAPKYC010000247.1 GCA_026394505.1 Methanothrix sp. | reverse complement strand
CATCGCTCTCTAAAGTATAGGGATGATTTGGGGATAACAAAGTTCAACTGCCCCGCGAAGCAAGCTGGCTTAATCGATCATATCTGGAGCCTGGATGAATTATTGACATTTCCGCATCACAGAATTAAAACCTATTAGAGACTCACGACCAATAACTTGGATACCGAGATTAAAAACTCAAATCTGCAAATGATAGATGCGCATAATGAATCCATTGTGATAAATCCAAATGATATATCTGCTTGGAACGAAAAATGTAGCGCTCTTAACCGTCTAGATAGGCATGACGAGGCTCTTGAATGCTTTAATAAATCTATAGAAATTGATCCGCAAAATGCAGATACATGGAATGGAATGGGGCTAGCTCTTCTTAGCATGAGAAAATACGATGAAGCTATTAAAGCTTTTAATATTTCTATCGAGATTAACCCTCAAAACGAAGTGTCCTGGAGCAACAAAGGTGTGACTCTCGATGGACTGGGTAAACATGATGAAGCCATTAAGGCTTACAATAAAGCCATTGAGATAGATCCTCAATCTTCAGCGCCCTGGACTAATAAAGGGACTGCTTTCAGAAATATAGGCAAATACGAGGATGCAATCAGATGCTACGATAAAGCCATCGAAATAGATCCCAATGAGCCACGGTACTGGAAAAACAAGGGCGATACACTTAGACAGATGGGCAAGTACGAGGATGCCGTCAAATGTTACGACAAAGCGATAGAGATAGATCCGAAATTCTCAGAAGCATTGCGAGATAAAACCAGACTTCTGGATGAGCTAAATTCTTCTGAAGGTACTTCTACAACGCGTTCAAATAATAGTCTGAATCTATCAGAATGGATAGAAAAAGGTCAATCTCTTGATCGGGCTAAAAAATTTTACGAGGCCATAGATTGTTACGATAATGCTCTAAAAATGGATCCCAATAATGCCGAAGCATGGAACGCTAAAGGTAATGCTCTTAATTCATTGAAAAAGTATGATGAGGCTATTTTTGCATATGATAAGGCAATTGAGCTAGACTCTTTGAGCTTTAAGGGTGTGGCTGCTATAGCTTGGTTTAATAAAGGCCCAGTTTTTAGCGTTTTAGGAAAATATGAAGATGCTATAGAAGCTTATAATACAGCAATTGAGCTAGACCCAATAAATAAAATTGGAATCGCATCACATGCTTGGAATAATAAAGGCTTTGTTCTTCAGGCATTAGGTCTAGGTAAAGAAGCCGATGCAGCCTTCGCCAAGGCCAAGGAGTTAGGATATGGGGGTTAATCCCAGCTCCTGAAGTACATATAACCTTAACACACAGGTCCCCTCGCAAAATCCCCCCACTACGCATGCCTTCTCACAAACAGGTCCCCGAAGATCTCCTCCTGCTCCAGCCAGACCTGCCTTCTCTGAGCCATGAAGAGCAGTGAGACGTAATTGGTAACACCATCCTCAATCTTGCTGTTTTTGCTGTTTATATCCTGGAAGGTGACGCTCTTCGTCTCCATGAACATGTCGTCCAAAATAGGCCCCAGCGCCTTGATTCGGTCCTCGATTCCCTCGTCGTGGGACACATCCAGGGCTACTTCCTCAGTGCTGGGCCACCTCTCCCGCATGGCCTTTCTTCTGCCCACCATCTCCGCCTTCTTCAGCTCAGAGATCAGCTCGTCTAATGTTACGGGCCGCTTGGTGTGCCTTCTCACCGGCGGGCGGGGCAACTGCTCTTCTATCTCCTCTTCCTGCTCATCCTGGATCTCCTCCACCTCCGGCTCGGGCTCCTCCTCCTTCTGCCCTTCCATGGAGTCGGACTTCATGCGCAGGAGGATGCTGGCGTAAAGCAGAGTCCTAGCGGGAATTCGTAGATCCCTCTTTTCCAGGGAGTCGATGTACTGCAGGAACTTCTCCGTGGCCTTGGCGATGTCGATATCCCAGGGGTCGATCTCTCCTCTTTTGGCCAGCTCCACCAAAACCTCAGCCGGCTCTCCGAACTCGAATTCTTCGTCGCTCATTTTCGCCTCAGCTTGTGCAGATGCCGGTCACCGTGGTGATGTTGTTCTCCTGCATGGTCACTCCCAGGGTGTACTTGGACTGCAGTATCATGGGCTTACGTAGGGATACTACTATGAACTGGGCCTTGGAAGAGATCTTCTTGATCAGCCTGGCTACTTTTTCCACATTGGCCCCATCCAGGAACATATCGATCTCATCCATGGCATAAAAGGGGGCAGGCCGGTACATCTGAATGGAGAAAATAAAGGAAAGGGCGGTCAGGCTCTTCTCTCCGCCGGACATGGCCTCCAGGCGGTGCAACGACTTGCCGGCAGGGCGGGCCTTGATGGTCATGCCTGCCGCCAGAGGATCTTCCGGATTTTCCAGGATCAGATCGCCCTCGCCCCTGGAAAGCTCCTGGAAGATCTGCTTAAAATTCTTGTTGATCTCAGTGAAGCTGGCCAGGAAGGCCTCCCTTTTCATCAGATCATATTTTTCCAGCTTGTCGATGATCGCTTCCCGCTCGCTGGAGAGAGTGGTTCTCCTCTCTGCCAGGAAGTCGTAGCGGGTCTTGACATGATCGTATTCCTGGATGGCCAGCATGTTCACCGGCTCCAGATCCCGCATGGCCTGCTCCAGAGCTTTGATCTTCTCGGCTACTGTCTCGCTGTTGGGCGGCTCCTGAGTGGAATCAACGCCAGAGCCCTCAATTTGCGAACGCAAACTGTTTACCCGCGACTGGATGGATTCTCGGGCATAGGCTGTGGCATTCTTGCGGGCCTCAATTCTGTCCATCTCCCTTTCCACCAGGTCTATCTCCTTTTGCAGGACCAGCGTCTTCTCCAGGAGCTCTCCCCGCACCCCCTTCAGGCCGTGCAGCTCTCCCTCAATCTCCGCCTCGCGTGCCTGGGAGTGGGCGAGCAACTCATTCAGGCCCACCATCTGTGTGGCTGCCGCATCCTTTCTGGCCAGCGCCTCAACCTTCTGGCCATCCAGTGACACTCTTCTTGCCGCAAGCTCGGCCAGCTTCTCTCTGCCGCTCTCCTCTCTGATCCTGTCCTTGAGAATCTCGGCATCGATGCCGGTCAGCCGATGTTCAGCCCGGGAATCTCCGAGCCCTTCAGCTCGCCATCCAATT
The DNA here is from genome assembly GCA_026394505.1 of Methanothrix sp. GTDB lineage: Archaea > Halobacteriota > Methanosarcinia > Methanotrichales > Methanotrichaceae > Methanothrix. The sequence continues at coordinate 930 of JAPKYC010000247.1, read as the reverse complement.
TGTCGATCTTCTGCTGCACATCAGCTACGGTCTCCTCCGAGACACTGATCTCGCCCTCCAAAAGGCCTAGCTGCTCCTTGAAGCTTACAGACTCGCCCTCCATGGCCAGCAGTCTCTCCCGCTTTTCTAAAATCGACTTCTCCAGGCGCGGCCTTGACGTGCCGATCTCGTCTATCTGGAAGGTCTTCTTGGAAATGACCCGGTTCAACTCCTCCACCTCGCGGGAGAGGCGGGAGATCTGCTCCTCGATTCTATCCAGCTTATCAAGCCTTGTCGTGCGCTCGCTTTCGGCATTGGCGATCTTATCAGACAGCTCCAAAAGCTTCGTCTTCTCTTCCGCCGCAAACTTCATCTTGGAGCGATAGTGGCCGCCGGTCATGGCTCCCGACTTCTCAACCAGGTCCCCTTCCAATGTGACCATACGATAGCGGCCCATGAGAGGACGGGCAAAAGCCAGGCTCTCTACTACCAGAGTATCCCGGAAGACATACCAGAAAGCGGCTAAAAATTTGGGATCATAGTCCACCAGATTGAGAGCATAATCCACCACACCCGCATGATTGGGCCTGGTGGAGAGGCTGCCTTTGTCCAGCTTGTTCAAAGGCAAAAAGGTGGCCCGCCCAATCTGCGACCTCTTCAGATACTCAATGGCAGCAGAGGCATCCATATCATTGTCGGCCACAATGCTCTGCAGGCGCGCTCCTGCCGCCACCTCAAGAGCCGAAGAGTAGCTCGATGCTACGTTACCAAGCTCGGCAATGGTTCCGTAAAGGCCCTGCAGCATCTGCCTCTTCATAGCCGAGCGAACCGCCTCCACCGCCCGGCTGTAGCCGGCCTTGTCCTCGGCGGCTCTCATGCGCCCGTCGCTCTTGGCAAACTCTCCCTGCAACCTTTGCATCTCTCTTTCCGCTTCAGAGATCTCCCGGCGCA
>JAPKYC010000142.1 GCA_026394505.1 Methanothrix sp. | reverse complement strand
CATGAACTACGTTCTTGCCGTAATGACCCAGTTCAACAAGCCGGTCTCCACAGTAACGCTGAAGGCCAGGGGACGTGCCATCTCCCGGGCAGTGGATGCGGCTGAGATCACCAGGAATAGATTTATGCAAAACCTCATTGTCAAAAACATAACAATCGGCACAGAGGCCATTCAGAGTGAGGATGGCAAGACAGTGAATGTCTCCTCCATGGAGATTTTGCTGGCCAAGATCGATGGTTAATCTAACAATTTTATTTATTTGCTTTGATATTATGTCTGATTGCAATTGAATTTTCAGGGAAAGTCTTAACACGATAAAATTAAGCTTACCTTCTATCTCGAAGACATGCCAAACTCAGCCATGCAAAAGCCGCAGGAATCAGTATGGATGGAGCAGATCTGACGGGAGCGAATCTGGCCCACACAGACCTGACCATGATCATGATGCTGGATGTGGAACTGAGTGATCAGGTTATAGCTTACCATCAGAGGACAAAGCATCAGCCTCATGCCATGGCTTCCGGATCGGGAGGGCTGGACTGGGCTAATCAGTCCGATCCCTTCCGAAGGGGCGCAAGAGAGAGCGCACGAGAAAGCCTCATCCGGCATGCTTCTCTGAATATGGAAAGCCTCTCCCAGCTTTTTTTCGAGAGCCTGGCCCTATCCGGGCAAAAGAGCTTCGCCGGCACCAAGTGGTCTTTGCGCGTGAATCCCTCCAGCGGCAATTTACATCCTACGGAGTGCTATCTGATTGCCGGACCGATAGCGGCGTTGCCGCCTGTGGTGTATCACTACGCCCCAAAAAGCCATGCTCTCGAGCTATTGGCCAGGATGGAAAGGGAAAGCTGGCAGTCGCTGCACCTTCCAAAGGGAACGCTGCTTCATTGAAATTGCAGCGAGAGCAATATCTTAAGCTCGCAGCATGTCCCCTGGGCCGGGATCGATCGGGTTTATGAGGCCGCCAAAAAGCCGCCCACTCATGATGTCTACTCAGAGGGGAGGGGCTGGAAAAGGGGCTACACATTTGGCTTCGAGACGCAGCGCAAAAAGAGGAGCTTAGAGCTGCTATGCTTGAGGATTTCGTCTGGGAGTGCGGCATGATGGGCCAGGCATTCTATCTGGCCGGCGAGGCGGCCGGTTTTCAGGGCTGCGGCATCGGCTGCTTTTTCGACGATATCGTATCACTTCACATTGGGAAGGGCTCTCTCCGATGCAAGGCTGATAGATCTGCCCGCCTATGATTAGCGCCTGGTGGGTTAGGCAATTGGGATCTGACGGTTTCACCAAAAGAATAAAATGGATTCGGCAACAAAGCCAGGCCGCAATGAAATCAGTGGCAATAGTAATGCGCGCGGAATTAATCCTGTTCCTAGTGCTTTCCATGGCGGCGCCAGCATTTGCAGCTTACGAATCCGGACCGGTTGGGCCTTACAATGTCTCTTTTGATATGAATACTACGATGAAGTATACTGTCATCGTTGAAGCGCCTTCTAGCGGGGTTACCTCTCTGGGTGTGAATTTTGCCAGGTACAACCTTACCATAGACAGCGCCGATTACCTTGCCTGGCTGATCCTGACCCGCTATGATGAGCCCATGGTGGCTAATATCACCGCTAATGAATATATTGTGTACAACGCTCTTTTAAATGCGGGAGCGGATAAGCCCAATCTCTACCAGCCTTTGATAGACGGAAAGCCGGGAGTGCTGGGCAATTTCAGATTTGAAAGACAGTTTTTGGGGCAGGGGCAATACCAGGAGGGCGATCTCGTCGTCGCGGCCGGCTATTCCCCGGATGCGAGAGTCTACGAGGATGGAGTCTATCGCGGAAGGACCGACTGCCGCATCATATCCACCTTCCCCTGGGAGATCATCAGGGATCTGCTTTACACCCTGCATGTAGAAGTGCCTACGCCTTTCGACCCAGTTAACCAATCATAAGCACCATCAGTAAAAGGCAAACCGGCCAAGCACGGATGCAAAGAGGGCTTCTACCCGGAAAAGAGGCCCGTAAATTCTTCCGGCGAACATGTCGCGAGGTTCATGGGCTTCGCGGGGCTCTTGCCGAACAAAGATGCCGGGCAAGGAAAGATGGCAAGCCGCTGCAAAGCTTATCTACTAGGGGTGTTTTTTGTATCCAAAGCTTCATGGAGGGTTCATATAGATATTAGGTGATATCTACATAAAAATCACCTTTTAATATTAAGCTAATAAACATGGTATTTGGAGGAATCTAAATCAACTCAATAAAACTGATGATGTCAATCCTGGCGCTGGGAATGCTAATTGCAGTAGGCTCTGCCTTGGATGAGACCGGTGGTTTCGAATCTGCATCTCGTGGCGGCGGTCATGACGGTTACGATGGTCGTGGCGGTAATCATGATTTCGGCGGCCATGGATATAGCGATTGGTTGAATCCCGGTGGGTATTATTCGTATAGCTGGGGGTATCCAGCCTATTACTCAAACTACTGGTATCCAACATATATGTACACCTATCCGACCTACTATTACACAGAGCCTGTGGTTTATCCCACTTATCCCTACTACTACGATCCGGTAGTCTATGACCCCTGGCATGGAGCCAATGTCTATGGATGGGGCGGAGCGACTTACTACTATTCCAATAGCTGGTCCTGGTCTCATCATGGCGGATTCTTTTTCTAAAGATCTGCAGCATCAGCTTCAGGAAAGGCGATTTTCAGAGACGGCTGCCGGAAAGGGGGGTTTTGGTGGCAGCGTCTCCCTTAATGTCCCTTCTTTTTACTTATGATATTGTCTCCTCAGACTTCAGCTCTTCGGGTTCAGTTCCTTCTGCAGCAGGCTCCTTAGCCGGTGGCGAGATGAGCTCGGCCTTGACCAGTTCGCCTGTGTGCTTCTCGACATAGTCCACCTCTTTCAGCTCCAGGTGCCGGATGATCATATCTGCCAGGCCGCGCCTGATCATGACCCACTCCTTGTAGTAGGAGAGCTCCCAAAGAACGGTAATTATAGCCACATCATCCTTTATTTCTGCTTCAAGATCCATGTGGGCAAAGGTCTTGATGAGGGCATTGAGCTTCTCTTGCCGATCCTCGATGAACTCATTGATCTTGTATTCGTAGACGATAGTCCTATCGACCAGGGGATGATTGAAGTCAACGCTCACCTTTCGCCCGAATACTCTGGTGACGGTTCCAACCTGATTCTCTATGCCGATGCGCATGCCGGGAACGGGCTTCTTCTCCTTAAACCGGTTTATGGGAACGATCTCAACTTTCTTGGGGTCCCGCAGTCCAAAGGCGCCCTCGGGAGGTATCTCCACCTTGCCAAAGTAGCCGATCTCTTTTCCGATCAGATCTTCTTCGAAGCCCTTCACGAGCTGGCCTGCGCCAACTACTATGAGGCGCGGCCCATACTGGCTCTCTTCATTAAAGATTCCCTTTTCCGTAGCCACGTCCTTATCGGTGGCAGCAATCGCCTGCCCTTCAACGCTCTCGGTGTAATCAATTCTGATGAAATCGCCATTTTTCACAGTCATCTTTTACTCCATCCTAACCTAAGTGAACTTCATCTAATCCGGGGCAAGACATGATTTATACTTTCGCATTCGTTTAGATTAAGTATTCTGCTATTCTGTCGGTGAGGGGCTTCTCGCAATAGAGGCAGCGCAGCAAGACTGGGTTTTTGGTCTTGACCAGCATCCTGGATTTGATGGGCTCGAGGGTATTAGAGATGCAGTTGGGATTCTGGCAGCGCACCACGCCCACAATCTCATCGGGCAGATCAACCTTTCGCTTTTCCATGACTTTGCCGTCTCTTATGATATTGATGGATGCGGCCGGGGCAATCAAAGCTATCCTGTCCACTTCCTCCTCTAACAGCTCGCGGTCCTCGACTTTGACGATGTCCTTTTTGCCAAGCTTCCTGCTTTCCACGTTCATGACCACGGAAACCGTGGCATCTGTGGTGCCGGCGATTCCCAGGATCTTGAGAACATTTAACGCCTGGCCTCCGGCAATGTGGTCAATCACCGTTCCGTTGTTGATGGGCTTTACCCGTAGTCCTTCTGGCTCATCCATTGCTAAGCACCTCCGCCGATAAGCATTTTAAGAAGAGCCATGCGAACGGGGACGCCATA
>JAPKYC010000250.1 GCA_026394505.1 Methanothrix sp. | reverse complement strand
CGTTAACACCCGGCAGGCGGCGGAGGTCTTAGGCTCCCGGTTTCACCAGCTTGGCGAGCCCATCGGCGTGCATCACGGCAGCCTTTCTGTGGAGGCGCGAGTGGAAGCCGAGGAGGCCTTCAAGGCTGGAGACCTGCGCGGCCTGATCTGCACCTCCTCCATGGAGCTGGGAATTGACATCGGCGATGTGGATCACGTCATCCAGTACAGCTCGCCGCGTGCCGTCTCCCGCCTGCTGCAGCGCGTGGGCCGGGCCGGGCACAGGATCGGCCTCATCTCTTCCGGGACCATCATCGCCACCTGTGCCGATGACGTGGCCGAAGGCTGCGTCATTGCCCGCAGGGCGATAGCCGGCGAGCTGGAAGCAATCCTGATTCACGAGAAACCAACCGATGTCCTGGCCAACCAGATTGTGGGGCTGGAGATGGATTTCGGGGAGATAAGCAGGGATTTGGCGCACAGAATCGTCACCAGAGCTTATCCCTTCCGGCTGCTCTCTGAGGAGGAGATGAACGGCGTCATCACGCAAATGGAGGAGCACAGGCTGGTGTGGCTGAACGGCGACGTTTTGCAGAGAACCCGCAAGGCGCGGGAGTACTACATCGAGAACCTCTCCATGATCCCGGATGAGAAGAGGTACAACGTCTACGACATCGTGGGCCGCAGATCCGTGGGAACTCTGGATGAGGCCTTTGTCATCAGCTTCGCCGAGCAAGGAGCCACGTTCGTCACCAAGGGAGAGATCTGGGAGATCACTGAGATCGGAGAGAACGAGATCAAGGTGGTGCCCATCCACCGAAGCGGAGAGATTCCCAGCTGGACGGGAGAGGAGATTCCCGTTCCCTTCGCCGTGGCCCAGGAGGTAGGAAGCATGCGGCGGGAGATTCAGCAGATCCTGGAAAGCGAAGGAAGCAAAAGTGGAGGCGACGCCGGCAACGGCCGGGAGCTGGCCCTGGCCATGCTGCAGGGAAAGTACCCGGTAGAGGATGTTGCGGCAGAGGAGCTGATCGATCTCATTGCCAAGCAGATGGAGAAAAACCTGCCAGTTCCCGATGAATTTCACATCGTTGTGGAGAGCGGGGGAGAGGGGGTCATCATCAACGCCTGCTTTGGCCACAAGACCAACGACACCTTAGGCCGGGTCATCACCTCCATTCTCTCCGCCCGATTCGGCAGCAGCGTGGCCCTGCAGATCGATCCCTACCGAATCGAGCTGACGCTGCCCCGCCCCCTCTTAGCCGAGGAGATCAGAAAGCTGCTCATCGAGCTGGATCCAACTTACGTGGAGCCCATCCTGGAGATGACCCTTAAGAACACCACGCTTTTGCGCTGGAAGATGGTGCATGTGGCCCGCAAATTCGGGGCCTTCTCCCGGAATGTGGACTATCAGAGGGTGAGCATGACAAAACTGATCGCCGTCTTCGAGGGCACGCCCATGCACCGGGAGGCGCTGCGGGAGATCTATCATGACCGGCTGGACATCGAGCGGGCGAAGTGGGTCCTGGAGAGAGTCCGGGACGGCTCGATTGAGATCGTCACCAGCGGGCTTTCGCCCCTAGGTACATGCGGTCGGGGTGGGGGCCGGGATGTCACCTCGCCCGAGCATGCCGACGCCGCGGTCATCGATCTGCTCAAGAACCGCATCATGAACGACCGGGTCCTTTTGTTTTGCGTTAACTGCAAGAAATGGAAGAGCATGCGGCAGGTCGAGCGGGTGCCCGAGCAGCCCGAATGTCCGCTATGCGGCTCACGCATGGTGGCGGCCCTTAAGCCCTGGGAGGAGGAGGAGATCAAGATCGTCAAGAAGCCGGAGAAGAAGAAGACCGCTGAGGATAAGCGCAGGACAAAACGGGTCTTTCGGAATGCTAATTTAGTGCTTAGCTACGGCAAGACGGCCGCCATCGCCCTGGCCAGCCGGGGACTGGGGCCGGAGACGGCGGCGCGCGTCGTGGGAAAGAGGCAGAGGGACGAACTGGAGTTTTACCGGGATATACTGAAGGCGGAGAGGGAGTACGCAAGGACGAAGAGGTTTTGGGGATGATTTTGGCCTAATTTTATTATTACTATCCGATCGCGAATCCAACTTTTCGGTTTGCAAAAAAAATGATATAATTCAGAACTTTTTAAATGATTCCTTTGGCTCGCAATGCTGCCTTTACTTCAGAAATATCGTTTTTCATTTCCACGATATCCTTTTCCCAAACTTTATCGACCTTCTTGTTTATATCCTTAACTTCGACCAGGAGTTCATTCTGACTTTGGCCGACGTCCTTGACCTCTATGATAAGCTCGTCTTGTTTTTGAAGCATGCGATCCATCTTGTTGCCCAGGTTTTTATCCATCTTATCCATCTTTCCGCCAAGATTATCCATCTTGTCGCTAAGATTGTCCATCTTGCCGCCTAAGTTGGAGTTCATATCAACCAGGGTTTTATTGACATCCGTTATGGCAACAAGTATCTTATTCATGACATCTATGCCCTTATCCAGCCGGGAATCCGTCTCATCATCGTTTACAATTTTGCCAAACCTGGCAAACTCTCCGCCTGCTGGGGCGTATATCTTCTCCACACATGTAACTTGAATAAGGGTGTTTTTTATCTCGATGGCATTCTCAAACCATTTGAGCTTTTCATCATCGCCTTCAGCGATAATCTTAACCCTGCCATCATCAAGGTTCTCAACTATTCCTTTTAGCCCGAAAGCTCTGGCAATATCAATAACTCTTTTGCGATAGCCTACCTTCTGGACATTGCCCGAGACATAGGCAGTGAGCCTGTTCATCAAAGGTTGCACATGGGCTCTTCGTATTTGGCCTTATCTGTCACTCTTTATTTCTCGGAGGGCAGATCCTTCTGGAAGATCGCAATATAGTGCAGAGGACTAACAGCCATTGACCTTCACAGCCCCCCATACCTTCGCACATGCTCCCAGGCCCGGTGCTCCGCCTGGAATCGATCTCTACGGCTATAGATCGAGCCATCCTCCCGTCCGAAGAGCTTTCGGTCCTCGCCTACCAAGCAGACTTTGATGCATATCCCGCAGGGCGAGATGCCCCGACGGTTCAGCTCGGTGCTGTGGGCAGTGCAGCTCTTCTTGTCCGTGAGCCCTTGAGGATAGTCCTTTTCATCTAGAGCCTGCGCCGGACACATTTTGACGCAGCGCATGCATCGGGTGCACAGCTCTTCATCGAGGAGCGGATCGGACGGGAGCTCTGCCGCCGTGAAAACAGAGCCGAAGCGCACTCTGGGCCCGAACTCGCGCGTGAGCAGCATATTGTTTGTCCCGAAATTTCCCAGGCCCGCCAGGAGGGCAGCGTGCCTGTGGGAGAAGAAGGCCAGCGGATTTTTCAGCAGGGCTTTGATGCCGAAGTATCCATCCCGGGGAACGAAAACGGACGGGTGGCCCATATTGCTCAGAAAATTGGCCAGGCGGTAGGTGTACTGGTCCAGCAGGCTGTTTACGGTGTTGTACAGCTCCCGGTAGTAAATGGAGGGTGACGTCTCCAGCACGGGCAGGCTGACGGGCAGGCCGATGACTATCACCGATTTGGCCTGAGGAAATATGGACTGGGGATAAAACTCCTCCGGCATCCAGGGCTGAAAGGGTGGGTCCTTCCAGCGCTGCACGCTCGCCACTCCCACCAAGGGTATCTCCATCTTCTTGCATCTTTTCCGGACAGCCTGTAGCAGATCCTTGCTCATGGGAGATACTTTATAGAATTCAAAACTATTAGAGGTTCACGGCCCGTTATGAATTGTTCATAAAAAATCCTATATATCAAGCTGGCATCAATGGGCAAATAAAAAGCGATATGCAATTGGCGCTAAAAGATGGATGTGGGAGGCCGATTGTGATGATAGAATCAAGAGAAAAAAGAACGAGTAAGCTGAAGGTCGATGCAAGGAGCACCTTCGTTACGCCATCCTGCGGTGCTGTGGACGAACGAGATTGCAGCATAATGGAACATCAAATCCTGGCCGAGACGCGAAGATCCAATGCACCTGCCTGGGTAGCGGAAGAGCTGGACAAAATGCTCAATTGTCCAGCCTGTAGCAGGGCCAATTCTCTTGCCATGAGGTAGCTTATGATCGATGCCGATATAGAGAAGCTAGATAATATAATAAAAAAATACCATGGGAGAGAAGGTTTCTTGATCCAGTTGCTTTTAGATCTGCAAAGCGAGCTGCACTGGATCTCCAAAGAAGCAATCGAGGAGCTCTCCCATAGGCTTAAAATTCCAACAAGCCAGATA
>JAPKYC010000277.1 GCA_026394505.1 Methanothrix sp. | reverse complement strand
GCGGCTATCCCCACGATAAGGATACCATAAATTTTTTGAACGAATGGGTCAAGGAAAACCGGCAGCTCCCGCCGTGCGCCAGACATAGCTGGGCGACGGCGCAGCGCATAAAAGCTAGTTTTATATAGGCTGCCTGAAACTTAGAGAAAGAAGAAGGGATCTCATGGATATAGAGGATACTTTGCTCATGATTCCAGGGCCGGTCAAGGTCGCGCCTCGCGTTTTGCGCGCCCTGTCCAAGCCCATGATCAGCCACCGAAGCGGTGACTTTAGCGCAATTTACAGCGACTGCTGCGGGCTACTCAAACAGTTCTTCGAAACCAAGAACGAGATAGTAATAATGACCGGCAGCGGCACCGTGGGCATGGATGCCGCGGTTGCCGGCCTCATCGGCTATGATGATAAGATAGTAACCATATCCAATGGCAAGTTCGGCGAGCGGTTCACCGAGATCGGTGAGAGATATGGCAAAGCCATTCCCGTGAAGTTCGAATGGGGCACTCCCTTCGACCTGGACAAGGTTGAGGCCGCGCTGGAGCAGGGCGCCAAGGCCGTGGCCATGGTTCACAATGAGACCTCTGTGGGCCTGACCAACCCGGCCAAGGAGGTAGGCAAGCTCGCCAAAAAGTATGATGCAGTCTTTATCGTAGACGGTATATCCTCTATCGGCGGCAACGAGTTTCTCACCGACGAATGGGGCATAGACATTGCCATCACCGGCTCGCAAAAGGCTCTGGCCGTGCCGCCGGGCCTGGCCGTGGTTTCCACCTCTCCAAAGGCGGAGGAGCGTTTCTTGCCCAAGAGCGCCAGCTACTACTCCGACCTGTTGGAGCACCTGAAGAGCGTGCGAAAGAGCCAGCCACTGGCCCCGTTTACTCCTGCTGTGTCGTTGTTCTTCGCCATGCAGGAGGCACTGCACATGGCAGCCGAGGAGGGCTTTGCTGCCCGCCGGGCCAGAACCGCCAGGCAGGCAGAGTCGGTCCGCTCCGCGGCCAAGGCGCTGGGAATCGAGCTATTCCCCCAGGTGAATGAGCACACCCACTACTCCAATACAGTGACCGCCATGAAGATGCCAGCGGGCCTCACGGACGACAAGCTGCGCGGCGGCATGAAAAAGCAGGGCGTCATTGTATCGGGCGGGCAGGATCTGCTCAAGGGCAAGATCTTTAGGATCGGCACCATGGGCATCTGCTCCAGCGGCGACATCTTGCGAACCATCCAGACTTTGGAGCTAATCCTCGCCAAGGAAGGCCGGCTTTCTGATAGGGGCGCAGGAGTCGAGGCGGCGAGCAAAGTGCTGGATAAGTAGAAAGCAGATAAATTATATTTTTAGTTATTTTCTCTGCATTTCCTTCGATGCCCCTGCCATAATTCGCGAATGCGGCTTCGATCACACTAAAATCAAAGAAATTTAATTTTATTGTTTCGCCGACGCTAAACCAGTAGTTGAATATCACCAGGTATATTTGTCGAGAGATCTTTCTCATAAATTATCCATAACTACCAAAAAATTTAAATAGTATCTTTCCTCTTAGACTTTTAAAGTTAGATCTGTGTATAGTTTTTTCATCGGAATGAGACGGAGATGGACCCCATGAGTTGCGAAGAGGAAATTGAGGTAGTGGAAATCAAGGCATGTGAATCGTTGGATCGGTTCAAGGAATTTTATCCGGAGTTTAATTCAGTAAATAAGATATTGAATCGTTACCCTATTAGTTCATGCGGGGAAAATAGATTTGTCCATCAATTCGCAGACGAACTGGAAGGTGGGTCCAGAGAAGCCAGACAGATCTACAGGACTGCCGCTGACATCTCGGAGAAAGCTGCCTTGATCTGGGCAAATATAAAAGACGCCATTGCTCCCTATTATGGTCAGGTAATATTCAATAATCTTCCGGACAGTTTCCTCAATAAGTTGCGATCCATTCCTGCCTATGATAGGTTGTTTGGCAGCCTTGATTACATCAATTGTGATCACTGTCGCTCTATCTTTGGTCCAGCCGCCTACTTTGCCGATCTTATGAGGTTTGCAGAGACATATATCACCGATGAGAACACAGATACAATTCCCACCAACTGTGTTTTGGATTACAGAAGACCTGATCTTGGCAAAATGCGCCTGGACTGCAGCAACTCTACGGATATTATTGCCTCCATCGATCTTGTAAACGAGCTCTTGCAGGCCTTCTTAGAGACCACGGGAAACTATGCGGATGCATATAAGCTGGCCAAAGATGCCATATTTCCCCAGTCTCTTCCCTTTAACTCTCCTCGTGAGGAGATTCAAAGCTATCTCCAGATCTATGAAACCAGTCTCTGGCAAATATATCAGGCTTTTAATCGACCATTTGTTGACAAGCTCTTTGAAAATAAGATAGAAGGCCAAATAGCCAGAGAATTCCTGCAGCTATCGCCCGAGGATTTCCATCTGATCACCTCCGAGATATCCTCCCAAAATATTTCCGGATATTTTGGCGAAGTGGATTTGGCCGGCATAGACGGCCTGGAGAACGTAGATGTTCTCCTGGAGCAGATGAAGCTCACCCGCGAGGAGCTGAATGAGCTGGTCTCGCAGAATCTGGACCGCCATGAGATCAATGCCGGACTTTCTCGTCTGTTCTTCATCAATAGCGCAGATGATGGCCTGGGAACCCTGGCGATTTCTTCCCAGGAGGGCATCGGCTACGATAAGCTGCAGAATCTAAGCCCTGCCAAGCTGGACCGAATGTATCGCTTCCTGAAGCTGTCTCGCAAGCTGAACTGGTCTTTTGCCGATCTGGACTGGTCCCTGCGCTCTCTTTGCCAGCCCTATCTTCCGGAGAGGGGGCTGAAGTTCGATGGAATCGATGACTATATCTCCTGTAGAAATGCCGATAAATTGGATCTTCTCTCCCTTCCGGAATTCACCATCGAAGCCTGGATCAGCTTGGACAGCGCCGCCAGCCATGCGGCTTTTGGGCTGCTTATCAACCGAACGCTAGAGCAGTATCATCTATGCCTTGGGGTCAATCCCTCCGGAAAGCTGGTATTCTGCATTTTCCGGATAATAAGCGGGCCGGATGAGAAGGCCGAGTCGGAAAAAATATTTGAGATCGAAAGCTACTATGATTCTATAGCTAATGGCATCTTCACTCATGTGGCTGTGTCTTATGCAAATGGAATGGTCTGCCTCTTCATCAATGGCAAAAAAGTTCTCATCAATAAAGAAAACGATAGTGAGAAGCCTTTTATTAAGCCCGCCTCCAATTCCCCTCTCCGCTGCATTGATATGACCCTGGGGCGAGACCTCTTTGATAATTATTTCTATGGCATCATTAAAGAGGTTCGCATCTGGCAAAAAGCACGTGATGAGACGGCCTTGCAAGAGGATCGCTATAAACGTTTCACGGGAAGAGAAAGCGACCTCATAGGTTACTGGCCTTTAATAGAAGGTCTGTGGGATTATCTGCCTGATATGACCCCCGGGGGCAGCCAGGGGGTACTGGGCGGTGGGGAGTTTTCCGCTCAGCCGAAGTGGGTTTACCGGGAGCTTATCCTTGATCCCTTGCCGGAAGCAGAGATGGGTTGCCTTCTCAGATTTGACGGTCAAGACCATTATCTAGCGGCGCGTGGATTTAGATTATCCGATACCGACCGGATCACCATTGAGGCCCAGATCAAGGTTGAAGAGCGTCCGGGCGTTGCCCGCCGGGATGATTATATCTTATGCCTGGGAGAGGATGGCCAGAATGCAAAAGTAGCCCTTTATTCCAGCGCTCAAGGCAAGCTGGTATTCAAACTTTGCCCTGAGCCCGAACCTAACTATAATCCCATCACCTTAACGAGCAGTGCCTCTCTGCCTCAAGGCCGGAGCACCCATGTTTGTGTCACTCTCGATAAGAATACAGTTAAATTTTATATAAATGGTATAGAAAGCAATCTTATTGCGACCCAATATGTTAATATTAACATCGAGAACGGCTTCTTGAACGTGGGCAGAAGCTTCGATGGAGAAAACGGCGGAGATTATTTCTGCGGCATGATAAAGGAGCTTCGTATCTGGAGCCGGGCCAGAACAGGTGTTGAGATCAACTCTTATTTATATCGCAAAGTGCCCCCTTCTTCTGCGGGTCTGGTGGGATACTGGCGGTTTGATGAGGTTGCAGAGGGCAAGGCCGGGGACCTCACCGGCAATGAGTTTGATCTATGCCTGGGCGGCATTCTTAACGATTACAGCCCATCCTTTTCAGCCACAGAAATTCTGCCCCGGCCAGAGGTTCTGCCCGTGCCGGCCGCGGGAACGGTTCTGCAATTTGATGGAGACAATGATGTCATAGTCATTAAAAATCCTGAGAACCGGGGTCTGGGCAGGTACGAACGCTTAACAGTAGAGCTGTGGTTTAATGCCTCTGCCCACGGTGATAGCAGACGAAAGCAGGTGCTGTTCTCTCAGGGAGACGCTGAGGCGGGACTATGCATTTACCTCTACAATGGATTGCTTTTCATCCTGGAGTGGAATAACAGCCTGGAGAACATTGCCCAAAATATACCTCCTCAGAGCAAATCTCTTTTCAAAATACCCTTCACGGATTACGGCAATTGGCATCATATTGCATTAACTCAAAATGAATTTCCCCATCCCATCCCGGAAAAAGCCGGCTTCCCATTAGACAACTGCTTTTACAGAGAAGCCAATATCGAATTGCGGGCCTACCTGGATGCAGCGCCTCTCTTAAATGCGAGCGGCAATGATGTCTGCTCCGGATATAAGCTCTGCCCCGTAGGGCCTATTTATCTTGGGGGTCTGGGCAGGAAGGGCAAGAGCTGCTTTGATGATGCTTATTCGGACCGGAATAATGTGTACTTCTTTGCCGGCCAGATAGCAAATCTGGGCATCTGGAACCTTGTCAAATCAGCCAACGAGAGTAGATATTTTGCTCCGCCCGCCACCAAAGACCTGATCGCGTATTTGCCTCTGGATGAGGGAGAAGGATGGTGTGTCCGGGGATGGGGGGAAAAGAACCTGCATATGGGCACCTTGCAGGACCGAAATATCGGCTTGGTCTGCAAGCAACTTGATGCCGAGCTGATCAATATCTACTCTCATTATTTTTCCGGTCCGGGTGCACTATCCTGGAGCAACTATTGCTTATCGGGAAGGATGCAGATCAAGGAGAAGAACGCCTCAATCGGCGTTACATTTTACAGTCGCCATATAGAAGGCATTGATCAATGCTATCTCCTGGGGCGAGATGCAAATCAAAAGACCTTTCATCTCTTTGCCCATCCCTCCGGTGTGCAAGAGATCAAGAGCAGCAATCCTGCCGTTGACCTGAGGGACACAGGCATCGATCCTCAATCGAATGTCTGGTACCATTTTCTAATCAGAGTGGAGACCACCGCCACTCAAATCAATATCAAAGCCAAGATCTGGCCTGAGAACGAGGCTATGCCGGATGCTTTCCAGGTCGATGCCTGCGATGACAGCAGTATCCGCATCAATTCCGGCACAGTAGGGCTATGGACTACAGGAACCGTAGCCACGCAAAGGCAGTTTGATAATCTGAGGGTTTGGCCAGCGAGCATCGTCGATCCTCTGCCCTCCGATCTTCTCCTGGACATCAATTTCGAGGCGGAATCTCAGATGCCGGAACCGGACCTTTGGCTGGATGGGGAAGATCGCCAGAAGCTGGCACTTCCAGGCGGCCTGTTTAAGCAGATCAATGTCTCGGGTGGCGCTCCCGGAGAGACGGCCTTCGGAACGGACAGCGAAGATATCAACATTCATTCCTACTTCAGCCCGGCTGGCAGTGATGAATTGTCCTGGAATAATTACCAGTTTCAAGGCAGGATGCGCATATCCGACAGAGACAGCGGCATTGGGGTCATATTCTTCAGCCGCCAGCCGGAGGGCATTGATCAATACTACGGACTGACAAGGGATGCAAAGCACCGCACCTTCCACCTCATAGCTCACCCCCAGGATGTTCAGAAGGTCAAGAGCTTCGATTTGTCGATAGACCGGATGGATTCCGGAATCGAACCCCTGCCAAATGTCTGGTACAATTTTCTGCTCGAAGTATATGATACGGGAAGCGAGACCAGAATCAGAGCCAAGATCTGGCCTGAATCGGAAATCGCCTCTTCGGTGTATGTGATCGATGCTCTTGATGACAGCGACATTCGCATTAAATCGGGCGCGATGGGGGTATGGGCTTCGGGAACCGGTTCCAAGTACTTCCGCCATCTCAAAGTCCATCGGGACTTTAAAATCTATGAGAACTTCGACAGCTACTCTTCTGGCCAGGATCCATTGAATTGGAGAGATACCAAGGCGAATTCCAGCAATGCTGAAGACAATAGCCTCTTCAAGACCTATGCTTTGCAGGGAAGGACGGTCTTTGGGACCAGGTCCCAGGCCAATAATATTCACACTCACTATGTCGGCGGCGGCGCCAGGGACTGGAAGAACTACATCTTCGCCGGCTGTTTGCGCATCGGTGACCCATCAGACACAAGATTCGGCAGCATAGGTGTGACCCTCCTCAGCCAATATTTCAGTGGCCAGTCGAACCACAACAGGTATTATAAATTGATTAACAGTTCGAATCTGGGCTTCGTGCTCTTGACGGCATCAAATGCTCCCCTCCTGGGCGCTTTTATCTCGAACCTGATCCCTCAGGCCAACACCTGGTACCGCTTCCTCATTGTGGTGGAGGATACAGGCAGCCGCACCAATGTCCGGGCCAAGATTTGGCCTGAATCCGGGACGGAGCCCACCAATTATCAGATAAATGCCTATGATGCCGCAGGCACCCGGCTGATAAGCGGAACCGTGGGATTTTTAACCATGGGATCCGGGTCGAAATACTTCAAGGATCTGAGCGTCTTTACCAGGCAGCATCCCTTAGATAGCACCATCCCTGAGAACTGGCATGATTTAACCATGCGCACCTCGGAGAGAGGCACAAGCGTCGATGATCTTTTTAAGACTGTAGATCTGCTTGATAACACGCCTCACTGGGTCGCATTGCCCAGCATGGACAATAATTATTACTATCCGGTGCTTCTCCGTCCTCTGAGCCTAACATCTCTGGATTTTGACGGCAAGCAGATGTACCTGGCGGCCAGCGGTTATGGAGAGGTTACCCCCGGCCAATTTGCCCTGGAAGCCTGGATCTGTCCCTCAAAAATCAAGGAAAGCATCATCATCAGCATGGCAGGCAAGGATTCCGATGGCAAGGATATAATCCTCGCCTTTGGCATGGACAGCTCCGGCAACCTCAAGCTGTCCCAGAAACAGGGCGACTTGACCACGATCTTGGCTGCTTCTCAGGGAGTGGTCCTGGAGATTTCTAAATTTTGCCACGTAGCATTGAGCACAAAGGGCAACGGCCTTGCTTTCTTTATAAATGGAGCTGAGGTTGGCAGCAATGTGCAAACTCTCGGCCTGCTCAATTCCGCCGGGCTGCATATTGAGCGAGCCGATATTGGCAAGGACATAGATAACGATTATTTCGCAGGCCGGATAAAAGAGGTCAGGATATGGGATACACAGAGGAGCCTGGAGGATATCCGCCTCTCTATGTACCAGAAAGCGGCCTTATCCAACAATCTTTTGGCCTACTGGTCTTTAGGAGAGGAAGAAGGTGGGCTGGTTAGCGATCTGTCGGACAAAGGAAATCATATGAGGAAGGGTGGGCTGGCAGAGGATCGCTCTCCCACTCTCATCGATGTAGCGCTTTTGGGATTCTGGCGGCCCCAGCGTCGTGCTCTGAATTTCAATGGCACAATAAATTATGCATACGATAGGGCAAACGAGGTTGTCTCCCGCTGCACCATTGAGGTCTGGTTCCGAGTAGAGGACAAAACCATCTCCCGGCACAAGCAGGTTATTTATCAAGAGGGAGACGATCAGTGCGGCCTGGCCATCTATATCTTTGACAGCTCACTGTACTTGGGCGGCTATAACCTGTTATGCGGCTGGCAAGGGACATGGCTTCATTCCGACCGGATTGAGTCCGGCAGATGGCATCACGCGGCTATTGTCCTGGATGGAAGAGCAGAGGTGAGGGATGAGTCACTGCAGGTCTATCTGGATGGAAAGCTGATGGATAGCGGTCCGGCCTCTCAGATCGAGGGTGCGATTGTCTCCTTTTCCTTAGGAGGATTGCATAGCCTGATCAGGTTCCATGATGGTCTTTACGAGGGCAGCAGCGGACACATGCTCTGCGGGCAGATATTATGCTTAAGGATGTGGAATTCGGCGCGCATCGGTGTGCAGATCAGCAGTAATCTTTACAGCGAGCCGGGGAGCGCGGGGCTTGAGCAGATGCAGAGAGCCGATCTTGTGCACTGGGAGCTGGATCATTCAGACTATACCTGGGAGCCGGTTTTATGCCGGGAAATTATGCGCTTAAGGAAGATTCCTGATGATGAATTGCCCGGCCTTGACCTTTGGTGGGAGTCTGACGTTGTGGATCCTTCGGCGCGTATCATCATTGATCAATCCGGGAAAGGCCATAACGGGGCATATGCAGCCGAACAGTTACAGGCCATACAGCTTCCTGCCATATATGAGCTTCCTGTGGTCTCAATAGACGCAAAGGCTCTGCAAGGCATTGCCATTATTAAGCTTCTCATGGAGCGATCCTCTCTGGCCAATGATCGCCTGACAGCTCTCTGGTATGTCCTCAAACACGTGGGAAATGATGATGATTCTCCCCTCTTCGATCGGATCTTCAATCCGGAGGGCACAGCCATTGAGCCCTGGGATTATTATCTGGATGAGTCCATGAGATGGGATAAAAGCGGCCAGGAAGACCGCAAAAGAGACAGTCGCATACGCTCGCGTCTGATGGGGGCAATGCATCTCTCCGACGCTGATCTCAATCTCATTGTGGAATACCTGAGCGGCAAGGATGAGGTGATCATCGAGCTGGATTATAAATACCTAGGCCAGGTCTACCAGCTATCCCAATTGGCGAGAATGCTCAATCTGAGCGTGGCGGACCTATTGAATCTGCTCCTCCTGCAAGGGGGGGTTCCGAATTCCCTGCTGGATATCCTTAAAATCAGCAATGTGGCCGAGTGGCTTAGCAGCAGCGGCCTATGCGTCGCGGATCTGGTCTACTTTGCTTGCCATACCCATGACCCAGACAATGCAAATGTTTCTTTGTACAGTGCCGATGATATCCGTTCTCTGGCAGACAGCGTCTTCCGCCAGTTTGCCGGCTCTGTCGTCACCGGCAAAACCTTCCAATCCGATCAGATCCGCGAAGCCCTATCCAGTGATATCTTCACCTTCCTTTCCAGCCATGGCATAGTAACATCCATCGGAGCGGTCTCGCAGACATACTATAATGGGCTGGACCTATCCGATCTGCTCATTGAGCTGGCTGATATAGAGAATTGGATGAGTGAGTTTGAGGTGCTGAAGGCGGAGTTTGATCAGATCAGGGCGGGCCTGGGCAATGAGATATTGGGGCGATTGCAGTCTCATGGATTCATCAACCAGTTCGGCCTGGTGCTGGAAAAAGAGGATGGATACGGTACAGACAGCCTGATGACAATCTTCGACGGCCAAAATCCTGATCAGAGAATAAGGGATATGCTGCCCAGAGTGACTGAGATCCTGGTGCAGAGAAAAGCCTTTCAAGAACTGCTCCTGGATGCGGACGGTCCCATCCGGACTGCTTTGAAAGGCTCGCAAGAAAGCCTGAATAACATTCTCCTCTCCGAGCTGGCGGGTCTGTTTGATGTACCAAAGGAGGTGATTTTGCCCATAGTGGAATATCTTGGCAGTGATGGCGGGCAGGATTTCGATCAGCTTCTTACGGATTTGAACGCGCTTTTGCCGCCGGGGTCCGAGATGTCTCCAGGGCTGGAGATCGAGTTATTCAAGATAAGCAAGTTGATCCATCTGGCCGGCGCCTTTGAGCTGACGGCAGAGGAGATGAGCCTGCTCCTCTCCTATCCACAGCGCTTTTCTGTGAGCGATTTGCTGCAGCCGTCCCTTTTAGATCTGCATAACCTCTACAATTATAAACAGCTTCAGTCTGCCTTCAGCGACACAGAAGGATTGCTTGATTATCTGCTCAGCCTGCCTTCCACGGGTACCTCTGCCGATACCTCAGCTATTGAAGAGGCTATAGATGATCTGGCCGGCTGGGAGCCCCAACAGTTGAGGAGGCTTGTCTCCTACTTGCAGGCCTTAAAATACAACAGCATTCCCGGCCTGTGCCGCTTGAAGGAATGCTTCGACATAGCCCAGGCCATGCAGGCGGGAATTGACCTGTCCCTGCAACTTGCTGATACCTCGGCTCTGACATCGCAGGACGGTTACGACTTCTACAGCCGGAAGGCAGCGGAACTTTTAGAGGTCTTGCGCGCCGCCTACACCGAAGAGGAGTGGCCGGACATCATCAAGCCCATTCACGACCAGTTGGCTGTGCTGCGCCGCGACGCGCTCCTGGCTCTGGCCTTGCAGAAGCTGCCGGAATACTGGCATGAATATCTCTTCTGCTGGTCGGATGCGGCTGATAAGGACATCGACCAGCTCAAGATCTTTCTGGGACGGACGCTGCATCTGGACTTTGTGGAAGATGCGGAAGTTAAGTGGCTCGACCCCTTGGTGATGCCCGATACTCTGCAGATCGGACCGGATAACGGTGAGCATGTGACAATAGCCATCACCAAGCAAGCGACTGCCACCGAGGACGGCACGGCGCTTCTCACCAGCAGCGACGGACTCACCCTGGATTTGATCGTCAAGCTGGATGATTTAGCAAACATCAATGTATATCGCCAGAATCGGTTCCGCAAGGGTCCGGACATTTATCATGAGTACTTCCTGATGGACCTGCAGGTGGGAGCCGAGATGGAGACCTCCCGCATAGTGCAGGCTACGGCTGCTTTGCAGTTCTACATCCAGCGCTGTTTGATGAATCTGGAGCCGGGAGTGGACCCGGCCACCATCTCCTTGCTGGAATGGGAATGGGTGAAGAACTACCGGGTCTGGGAGGCCAATCGCAAGGTGTTCCTCTATCCTGAGAACTACATCGAGCCGGAGCTGCGCGACACCAAAACGCCCTTCTTCGAGGATCTGGAGCAGGAGCTAATGCAATCCGACATCAGCCAGGATTCAGCGGAATCGGCCTATGTTCACTACCTGGAGAAGTTCGCCGAGGTTGCCAACCTCAAGATTGTAGGAAGCTACCTGCATGTCGATCTGGAAGATCCGACCAGGCGCTGGGAGACGCTTTATCTGGTGGGCAGAACCAACACTGAGCCCAAGATCTTCTACCAGAGGGTGCGCATAAAGGATGAAAACGGTGAGCGCTGGCTGGCATGGAAGAAGATCGACCTGGTGATAAACTCCGACTTTGTGACTCCGGTTTACGCTTTCGGCAAGCTCTTTTTATTCTGGACGGAGTTTACCAAGCTGAAGAAGGGAGTTGGGAATAGTGGTGAGACGGAAGATGTCTATAATACATCCTTAAAATACTCTTACTTCAACTTCAGCCAGGAATGGAAGCCGCCCCAGTCCTGGGTGGAGCTCGACAATGAGCTGACCAGTGAGGAGCATGAACAGATCCGCTGGCAACGAATCTATGCCCAGCGCATAGTGGATCTCTCTCTGCCTGACAACACATCCCAACCAGAGGTAGAAGAAGATGCCATGGTTTTGCAGATAGATGAAGCGACTTATCTGGTCAAGACCGTTACCTCATTTGACATGAACAATCTCACCTGGGAGTTCTGGGCGAAGTTCATCAATGCCAATCCTGATGGCTGGTCTGCTCCAAAAACGACTACCAGGTCTGAGGAAGACGAAAAGGCCGCTCTAGTAAGGTCATGCATACTGATTGGTTACGATAATGGAAAATTCAAAGTTGAAGCAAAAAATAAGATAGCTAAGATCCCAGGATATCAGGAGAGAGTGCAGGCTTCAACTTATGTTGCCGATAAGACCGAAATTGCCCTGAATGAGATCAGTAACGGGAATTTTTCTGCTGGAAGCGGCCATGAGGACGAGGCGAAGAGCAAAGCTCTGGATGTGGTGTTCGAGAATCACGAAGGAATCGCAGCTCTAGCTCTTGCTGCCAAGAATTCTTCGGATAATGCCGCCCAAAAGGCATCCCAGGCACAAGCTGCCAGAACGGCTGCCGATTTTGCCTGGACGAAATACAACGAAACAGGCATTACCGAAGAAGAGAAGCAAATTCGCCTGACCACCTTCAATCAACTTAATGAGATTGCCAACGCCGCTGAACAGGATGCGGCATTTGCAAAGGCCGATGCCATAAACAAGGCGAATGATGCAAATAATGCGGCCATAGCGGCCAGGGATGCCGAGCTGGCAAAACCCAAATGGGAATCGACAGCAGTTATCGTCAGCATTAAGGCCTGGAATCACACCTCATATGATATTGAATTCGGTTTCGACGACTGGCAGCATATAGCCATAACTCTTCAGAAGACCGGCACCGGTTATGACCTGTGGGCAAACGATCTCGATAAAGTTGCGCTAACCGAGCAAAACGTTCTGCCAGCAGGAGGTACAATAGTCATCGGCAGCCAGGAGGCAAAAGTTTGCGATGCATTCATCGCCCAGATGAGCGAGATGAGGCTATGGGACCACATAAGGGATAAGGCCATAATCGAGGCAGAGAAAGACCAGCGAAAGAGAAAGGAGACGGGCCTGTTCTGCCTGCCTCTAAATGTAATTGAGGCCGGCTCCAGGATGAATCTGGTGAAATCGGTGGGATTTGATTTCATCATCCCGGCTGCTTTCAATGGCAATGTGCTGTCCAGAATTGCCAACAGGGAGCGACTGATACTATTTTACGGCGACAAAATCGCTAGCTTGAGGAATAATCTCAAGGATCAGAGCTTCCAGTTGATAATAGACCTGCAGGCCGACCAGAACATATATGATGTATGTCTCAAGGCGGAGGCAAACACGGCCGCCTCTCCCAAAGCCTTCCTCATGCTGACCGAGACCAAAGGCTTGAGCCTGAAGGACTATGCCGAGGGCATTGATGAGGAGGTCAGGAGTGCACCTACCAGCCTGGCTGGAAACTATCTGGTGCGCAATCTTGAGATCAAAGAGTCATATCTGGCGGACATTGGCAACCAGCATGGCTGGTACATTGCCAACCTGGGAGATGAAGAATTCCTCGTAAAGATGCTGCCCTTCAGCCAGGATATACCTACGACTGAGGAGTTACTGAAGGTGAAATATGGCAACGCCGATAATCAGGATGGCGAGCCTCAGGTCATCTCCATTTACCTTGACCTGGCAAAAATCGGCACACTGGTCGTGCCGTCGCAGTTGAAGAAATCCTTTTTGTTAGGTTCCAATCAAATAAATGCTGTAGCTATATCCTCGGACGGCCCAATCGCAGGGTATATCTCCGAGTATGGAAAGCTCATGACGCAGAATCTGCAAAGTCAGAGTTCGCCCACGGCTCTGGCGTCCGGCAGCTACAGGACCACAGCCGTGGCCATGACCCCTGATTGCCGATATGCAGTATCCGTCGAATCATCCCAATGGCAGTGGATTTATTGGGATCCTACGGTCTTTAAGATATGGGATATGGAGGATGCCGATAATAATAGGGTTTTGGCAATAATCGATCCCACCCCCGATCAAACAATCCGCTTGCTTGCCCTGACCACTGACTGCAGCAAGGCTGTATCCATTTCTGGATATGGAACCGCCAGATTGTGGAATCTGGTGGATGGCCAGAGCCCGCTGGCAGAAAAAAATATCTATCAGCAGATAAATGCAGTAGCTGTAGCCATCAAGAATTCCCAGCAAGTTATGGTAGTATTAGGTCTGGAAAATGGGACCCTTAAGTTATGGAACCCCCTGAATGGAAACGTTCAGGACTTTAAAGGTCGCCACTCTGGTCCGATCAGGGCAGTGGCAATCACTCCTGACGGCAGCAAGGCCATATCCGCTTCTGCAGATAATACAATTAAGTTCTGGGACCTTGGGACGGGATCGGTTATAAGGACTCTGGTAGGGCATACCGATGAGGTGGTAGCAGTAGCCATGACCCCAGATGGCACAAAGGCCATATCCGGGTCGCTGGACGGGCTGGTGAAGGCATGGAACCTGGAGAGCGGCCTGTTCTTGAGGAACCTGGAAGGACATACGGGTCCGGTCAGTGCTCTGGCGGTGACCTCCAACTATACGCGAGGGGCATCCGTATCAAAGGACGGTACTCTCAAAATATGGGATCTGACCGGCCTTGACGCCAATAACATCAAGTTCTCATTTGAGAGATTGAGCACATTTGCGGTCCACCAGCTCAGCGAGAGTCTTTTCACCGGCGGAATCGACGGGTTGCTTAGCTTGCAATCGCAGGAGACTGTGGAACTGAATTTCTGGGAGCAGTATGTTCCCAATACACAGCTTGTGCCCCACGAATACAATGACATCAAGACACAGATCGATTTCAAGGGCTCTCACCGCCTCTATTACGAGGAGATCTTCTTCCATATACCTTTCCTGATCGCCAATAAACTGAACTCCAATCAGAAGTTCGAAGAGGCGCAAAAGTGGTATCATTATACATTCAATCCCACGGCCAATGATGAAGCAGCCGGAAACGGGAGCAGTAAAGACAGATACTGGAGATATCTGCCCTTCAAGGAGGATCGTTTCCAGAGCTTGAAGACGCTTCTGACTGACAGCGAAGCACTGGCCGCCTACCGCGAGGACCCCTTCGACCCCCATGCCATTGCCGCTCTGCGCATGAGTGCATACAAGAAGGCAGTGGTTATGAAGTACATTGACAATCTGCTGGACTGGGGAGACTCCCTGTTCATGCAGGACAGCCGCGAGTCCATCAACGAGTCGGTGGGCCTCTATGTGCTGGCCTTCAATCTGCTGGGGCCGCGGCCCAGGGTTAAGACCATCAAGAGATTCGAGGAGATCGGCACCTATGACGATTTCATTCTGGATTATCAGGAAGATTCCGAGTTCCTGACTGAGATCGAAAAGATTGTATCCGGCAGCGGCGCCACTGCCGTGCCTGGCCCGCACCGGAACATCATCACCGATTTTTGCGTGCCCGAGAATGAGAAGTTCATAGGCTACTGGGATCTGGTTGAGGATCGGCTCTACAAGATCAGACACAGTCAGAACTTCGAGGGCATCTACCGGCAGCTTGCTCTGTTCTCGCCCCCCATAAATCCCTCTGATTTGGTGGCGGCCATGGCCTCGGGAGGCGGCATCGGCGGTGCCCTCTCCGACTTGAACGTGGCCGTGCCCCATTATCGCTACCCCATCGTGGTTGCTATGGCCAGGGAGATGGCAGGCAACGCCATAGGCCTCGGCTCTTCGCTTCTTGATGCCATCGAGAAGAGAGATTCTGCAAAGCTGGAGCTGCTACAAAATACTCATGAGAGGATCATTCTTAATCTCACGACCGATATTAAGGAAAATGAGATAACGCATGTAGAAGAGGCTATTGATGAACTGAACATCAGCAAAGAGCGTTGCACTAATAGGCGTGATCACTATGATAAACTAATTGATACCAATCTTATACCGGCTGAGAAAGCAGAGTTGGCTCTATCAATCCTCGAGCAAGTTTTTAAGGCCGGAAAATCCGCCTTTGAAATGGCCGCAGCTATCGCATCCGGTACTCCAACCGCAGAAATTGGCGGAGCCGGATTGGCGACACCTGTACTTGTAACCCAATGGGGAGGCAGCAACCTTGCAGAAGCATTAGGCCATACATCGGAAGTTCTGGATATATTGGCTGAGTTGGCGGAGCTTGGCGCTCATGTTTCAGAGAAATCCGGTGAGTACGAACGCAGAAGAGAGGAATGGAAACTCGAACGGGCGACTTTGAATTATGATTTGGAGGAGATCGAGGTGCAGATTTCAGGAGCGAAGATCGAGCTGAAAAATGCCGAGAGAGAGCTTACCATTCATCTCAAGACCATTGAGCAGAACAAGGATATTGACTACTTCTACCGGAGCCGGTTCTCCAATGAAGCCCTCTACAACTGGATGATAGGAAGGCTCTCCTCTCTTTACTTCCAGTCCTACAAGACCGCCTACGACATGGCCAAGTCGGCGGAAAAATGCCTGCAGTATGAGATACCTTCAACCGATACCTACATTACGTCAACTCACTGGGACAGCCTGAGAAAGGGCCTTTTGGCCGGAGAGGCTCTGCTCTTGCAGATAGACCAGATGGATAAATCCCACCTGGCCCAGGACAGCCGCTTCATAGAGATCGAGAGGACCATCTCCCTGAAAAATAGCTTCCCAGGATCGCTGCTGCTGCTCATGGCCAAAGGGGCCTGCGAGTTTCAACTCAAGGAGGCGCTCTTCGACCGGGACTACTCGGGCCACTACTTCCGGGTGATAAAGACCATCGAGCTGACTATCGTTACGCAAAGAGAGCTGGAGCCCTACCAATCTGTCAATGTAACCCTGATTCAACTGAGCAACAAGACCCTGCTCACGCCGGACATCAACGGCGTGAAGTATCTGATGGGCCAGGACGGCTCCGAGCAGCCCGACACCAAGACACTGAGGGTGAACTGGAGGGCCAATCAGCAGGTGGCCGTCTCCCGGGTCAATGAAAGGGATGCGGGCATGTTCTACATGGACTTCATATTCGACAATCGATACTTCCCATTCGAAGGCACGGGACTCGTCTCATCCTGGCGGCTGGAGATACCCCAGGCCAGCAATCCCGATCTGGTTGACAATAAAGTTCTTGATATCGATGATGTGCTGATTCACATCAGGTACACGGCAAAGAGCGAACGGGGACGCTTTAAGACGGATGTGGAAAAGCTGCTGCGCTAGAGGATGCTGCGCCCATTAAGGGTGCGATAGGTGGAAGACTCCGCTTGATGTGTTTAGTGATGGGGCCCCACCTTGGCAAGATCAAGCCGGAGTAAGGGAAAATGAAAGATAAGCAGGAAGAGTAGAAATAGGATTAGGATTAAATATTTTTGCATGCATGAGGTATAAATTATGAGCTTTCTGATAGATCCGCCGTTGCTGCTGCTTTTTGGCCTGGCCATTAACTTTTTGGGAAGAAGGATGCAGTGGAGCAGACATGCCAAGATAGTAGTGGGACTGGCTATCGCCTTGATATTCATAATCTTCAGCTCTCTTCTCTATACTGATATCATCCGCTGCACATTCCCGTTCTTTTCTCACTTGACCGGCTCGGAGTTTATGTTCCACAGCGATATCACCCACATCACAAAATCAATGGTTCCTGGGAGTGGTGTTCTATTTCTTTTTCTGCTCTACCCTGTCTGTATCTTTGCCGGATATGCCTCGGCGCTGCTCATGGAAAAGAGGAGGCGCATCTACCCAGAGACATACTCCTACTCTGATGTCAAGAGCAAAAAGAGGAAATCTAATGCAATCACAGGCGCTAATAGTAGCGTTAGCAGCGCGGATACTATCACTAGTAGCATAATCGACCGCTCGCTATTGCTCCCTTCGGTTTATGCCGTCAAAAGAGGCAAGGACACCAGGAAGTGTGTGACAGACGCCATCGATTCCCTGGGCGGCATGGGCAAGTTCGTGCAGAACGGCGATAAAGTGCTGGTCAAGGTCAACATCTGCGGTGGAGTGCCTGAGAAAATAGGGACTTTCACCAGCATCGAGGTGGCCGATGTGCTGGCAGACTTGATCCTGTCTGTCGGAGGCGAGCCCATATTTGCCGATGCCGACATGGTCTGGGTCAAGTTCTGGCAGGCTGCAACCGATTCCGGCTATGTGGACTGGGCGAAAAAGAAAGGAGTTCGCCTGGTAAATCTCTCTGAAACCAAGATCGTGAACTTCAACTTTGGCGAGGGCAGTGCTCTTGGCATGGAGAAGGTCTCCATGGAGATGATGGATGCGGATGTGATCATCTCTGTGCCCACCATGAAGACCCATCTTCTCACCGGGGTCACCCTGGCCATGAAGAATATGTACGGCACTTTCCCTGATGTGGATAAGGCCAAATACCACCGAAAAAGCATCGAGTCCACCATCATCGAGGTCAATTCCGCCTTTACTCCCAACCTGGTGATAATCGACGGCAGCATAGGAGGCGAGGCCATAGGTCCACTCTCCGCCAGCCCCGTCTACTTTGAAACCATCATCGCCTCCAATGATGTGGTCATGGCCGATTCCATTGCTGCCCAGATGATGGGCTACAATCCCCTGGAGATCGTGCACATCAAAATGGCCTATGAAGCAGGTCTAGGCGATTCCTCGGCCAGGTTTGATTTCAGCAGCCAGCCATACCGGCATGCGGGAGGAAAAGATGGAAACTGGGAGCGTCCCGATCCTCTGATCAAGGATTTTTACGAATGGGGCATCGAGCTTATCCTGATGTTTCCCGGCTGGGAGACGCTCTTTAACATAGGCGCAGACTTCCTGCTTTACGATACGTCTCGCCTGCCCGTTTTTCGTTATCTCGTCCCGGCCATCCTCCAGCTTTTGCACGATGGCGTTTACATGAATTTGAAAGGGATCAAGAGCACAACGGGAGATATTACCAGGAGAGTCATAAATGTCACACTGATAGGCCTGGTGGCATTAGGCTGCGCTGTCGGTTATTATTGGGATGGATATATCTGGCGTTCCACTCTCCTCTTTGAGCTGAGCTACTTGATGGCGATAGTCGTTGCCGCCCTGGCTTCCGCCAGGATGAAAACCATGCATCTGATAGCATTGCTGGCAATATCGTCTCTGGCCTGTTACCTGGTAGAGCATACCAACATATCGGCAGGGCTTCTTGAATACACGGGAAGCGCTGATGTGTCGCTCTTTACCATTTCCGGCTGGATTGTAATGATGGTTGTCATTTTGCAGCTTTCCGACTTTTTGGCAGGCTGGCTGAGGGGTCTGGCCATCTTCAAGGAAATACGGAGCTGGAAGGTACTTCCCTTTGCTGTGGCGCTAATAATATTTGCCCTGTTCTTTTATTGGGAAGGATACCTGGCCATTGCCGATAGCGATGTAAGGACAATGTATGCGGCGATGGCGGTCCTCGGCATTCTCTATTCCTGGAAGCACTCCATTGAATGGAATGCCTCCCTGGTAGCAGTCAGCCTGGCCGTCGGTGGCTATATGGAGTTGATAGGCTCAATGGCAGGATTTTGGCATTACCACTTCCCGGAGACTCTGGCCGTATTTTTTGCCCTGACCTGGGCTTTGAACACGATGGCGGTTCATGGATTGGCTTATCTGCTGGGCATAGATCTGGGGGCAGCGGAAGAGCGGCATCTATTGCCCAGGAGGCATGACAAAAAGATGGAGTAGTTGCATGAAGAGAGGCAATTTCCGTTTTGAGCTGAGAAGGAAGCTCTTCCACTTTCTTTTCGGCATTTTTCTGATATTCATTCTATTTTATTCAGGCAAGAGAAATCTAATAATTTTTCTCAGCTCTTTTCTCATCATGGGCTGCATAATGATCATCTTGATGAGGCAAGGCCGGAGGATTCCGATTGCGTATTGGTTTGAAGAGAAATTCGAAAGGGAGAACGTCAGATTCCCAGGCTACGGAGCCTTCTGGTACGTTGTGGGAGCGTTGCTTTTGGCTCTGTTTCTGGGCAGTACCTGTGAGACGGCAGCGGCAATTGTGGCTCTGGCCGCCGGAGACTCCGCCGCCACGATTTTCGGCATCCGAGGTCGGCACCCGCTTCCCCACAACCCGCGTAAAACTGTGGAGGGATCGGTTGCATTTTTTGTCTTCACTCTGCCGGCCTGTCTGTTTGTGGGCTGGATGGGAGTAGCGCTGGCAGCTCTGGCGACAGTAGTGGAAAGCCTGGACACGCCGGTGGATGACAATCTCTTGATACCGGTGGCAGCGATATTGTTTTTTACAGTATTATAATTATAGCGTAGGTCTAGCGGTTGATTGAATCTATGGCAGGAGGTTTCGAAAAAAAACTTGATCAGCATCAATTGAGATAATTATTAATAGTAGTAGATTGAATCTATTTTCAATAAAATTGCCAGATCCCATGCACCAAAGGTATCAATATGGAATTGAACTATCGCAAGATTATAAAAGAATTTTATTGCCACGCTTACAAATGGAGGATCTTATTTTTTCTGCTTTGTCTCTTGTTTACATCAATTATAGCTTTGCATGGGGTATTTTCCTGGCCCAAGATTGTTGATCAATATATCTGGCATTTTTGGGTTCTCTGGATCTTATTGTCAATAATTTTATTGATTTTTCCTGCCTGGCTCAATCTGTATTTTCGTTATCTGGCCTGGTGGGTCTCCCAAGGCCTGGGCATCATCATCAAATGGCTGCGCAGCGGCTGGACTATTGCTGTGCTATTGGTGTTAGGGGTGGCTTCAGCACTTTTTATCCGCGGGACGATAATAAATTCTCAAAAAAATATCACAATAAATCGCCCTCCATATTCTTTTATAATAAATAATGCTACATGGGCAGAACCTATTAGCGTCAATTGGATAGATGTCCTGTCGCCAGATTTCTGGATGAAGGTCTTAGCCGTTTTAGCACTTTTATTATTAGCATACCAGGCCTATAAATCAAGGAAACGCATCGTTCTGCTCCTGTTTTCCAATCAAACCGGGGACGAAGAGCTTAAATCCAGCATCGAGGGAATATCTTCTCTTCTGCAGAACGAACTTGCCAGGCTAACAAGACTCTGCAACGAGGTAGATGACACCAACCCCTATAATCCAGGAACGTTAACGTTTAATGAAAGATCCTCAAGCGCAAACCTCAGCGTTTCCGTTGAGGAAAGCCTCGAAAATATCGTTACATCCGATACCAAAGTCAAATTGGGACCTTTGGAGATACCTGTGGGAGCTACAATTGGACTTCTTGCCAAGGTGATAAAGGGGCCGCAATTGACTGGCAGCCTCCATAAGGAAGATGGCCGTCTGGTTCTGATCGCTAATTTGAAAGGCGGCGGGTTCAATAATGATTGGCGGATAACCGGTTCCGATAGTCCGGATCAGGAGGCATCATCTGTCGATCATATAGCTCATATGACCCAACAATTGGCCTATCGCATATTCGCCGATCTTAATAAAGAAAGCCTCGGTTCTACAAGCTGGAAGGCCGTATGCCATTACACCGAGGGCCTTCGTGCTTATAAAGAGACTCTGCGAACTGACAGGGATAAAAGCCCTAAATTGCGCAAGGCTGAGAAGGCATTTCTCTTAGCCCTGGGCGAGGACAAGAAGTTCCTCAAATGCTATTACAATCTGGGCGTGGTGTACTTTGCTTTAGAGCAGCCGGAGTCAGCTTTTTCTGTGCTTAACAAGTCGATTGATCCCGATCAACCGGAAGCATACCTATCCAAGGTTTACTATGCCCTGGCGAAAAGCCATTCCTGGATGCAAAATAAAAGAGGTGATCGTGCCGATTACAAATTTTCCGTAGAGCTCTGCGACAAAGCCATTGAGCTTGAGACTGGAGATGCTCGAGCATGGGATTTCAAGGGGCTTTTAATGAGAAGGTATAGGGAAAAAAAGACGGGTAAGCCACTACCTCCTGATGATTATTGGAGGAAAGATATAATTCCGATCAGGGAGGTAGCAACTGCTTTGGCCTGGCGAGAGATGTGCTGTTGCTCATCGAAAAACAAAAAAATTGAAAACATTAGAGAGATAACAGTGATTTGTGCACGAAACCTTGCTGTAGCATACTCCCAGGCGCATCTCGCTTCAGGAAAGCATTGCTTTGGTCAGGCAATCTATCTAGCTCCGTCAGATGCTGAGTTATATTATGAACTGGGAAAGACATTAAATAATAGCAATGATTGGAGGGAGGCCGCGAGTGTACTGGAAAATGCAGTGAAAATTAAGGAGCATCCTGCATATTGGAGCGAGCTTTCCGTAGCATATGCAAATTTAGCTGATAAGGGGGACGACGGTTATGAAAAACTGGCTCTCGATGCATGCAGACGTGTTATGGATTCTCCTTCGGCATCAAAAGAGGATGCTTTTATATTGGAGCGAACTGAGACAGCTATGTTTAAGCTTATGCCAAGCCTCTTAAGCTTATTGGATACCAATCGAGAAAAATTGAATTCCAGGCTGTCTAATTGGAATTGGGATTATGCAAATGCTTTGCTTAGATTGGCAGGACTTCCATCCACATATGCGCTGATTTCTGGAAATGATTATGATAGACTTAGAAGCTTCCTTATAAAAAAATTAAATACTAATTGGATAAAAACAGCAATAATCGAAAAAATTGATGATGGATATGATACGAAGATCAAAATATTTGATAATAATAACTATATTTTATTAACATTTGATAATGAGCGGTCTAATGTTAGTTTTAAAATTAACGGCAAAGAAATCCGTGATTTCTCAGCAAAAGAAGAAAATAATAAGATAATTATATATGAAAATCCTAACGCTAATCCAGATGCAGCGAAATTGAACAAATCCATAATTTGCTTGAATTATAATATTATTAATTTAGAGAAAGAATTAAATAAAAAAAATGGATATAAATTCCACAAGTTGAATGATACAGAGAAAAAGGACCTTTTGCAGGCGATTAGAAACCTCAGAAAGCTTGATCCCCGAAGGGAAGAAATATCAGGTTTAAGTCAAGAATCGCAGGATAAGCTACGGGTTTCTCATCTTGATTATGCCTGGTATTGTCTGAGCAATGCAGAAAAAAGGATCGGGACTGATTATGAGAAATATACTATCGATGCCCTGATAGATTTGAGAGAAAATCTGTTCCTTCATGCACTCGTAATACATACAATAGATCAAATTAGACAAAACAAGGAGAGCCTAGATGAATTAGCAAGAAAACTCTCAATATGGGATTGGGGACATGATAGAGTCCTAGCGGAGCTAAAAAATAGTGATGAGTGTCTATATAGGGCGGCAGTCAATTCTCCTCGAATGGAGCTAGCTTCCCAATTGCTAAATAACTTAAAAAAAATAGGGAGTTTAGAAAATAATAAAGACAAAGTGACTCGATTGGAGAAACTCAAGCAGAGACAAATGGACGGATGCTGGGATTGGGGATATTGCCAAGTTTTGCTCGCATTATCGTATATCGAACAAAAAGATGAAAAGAAAGAGGAGCTGCTGGAAGCCGCACTTTTGATTCTGGAAAAAAATAGCCCATCCGAGATTGTTGATAAAGGAGTTCATGGCCAGTTGGCTGATGTCCTAGCGAGTCAGAAAAAGTTCGGCGAAGCTCTTTATTGTGCTCAGCGCTCAGTGAGCTTGAGTCCAGAGAGATCGTGGGATCGAAGTAAGCTATCTTATGTCTACCAAAGCTTCAAAGATTTTGAGGAATCCAGCTCCCAGCTAGAAATTTGCATGAGTATTGATCCAAAAGATTACTTCAATTATAAAGGAATGGCATGGTCGAAGCTCCAGTCTATCACTCAGCTTCGCGATATGGATGCGCGACAGAAAGCCCTAAAGAGATATGTTGAGATTTTGGTGCGTTTTCTTGTGCTTATTCAGAACGATTTGATTACAGACAAGGATGAAGCTGAAAAGAATGTAGAGATGAGAAGCTGGGCACATTTTTGGCTGGGCTATGCTTATTATGAGCTAAATAAATACGACTTGGCCATATCTAATTGGAATGAAGCTAAATATCTTTCTGAAAAATCCGCAGGACGATCTCATCTAATAGCGATGCATTGGTTGGGCACAGTATATCTCGATATAAAGGCTTATGATGAATGCGAGTTAATTTTTAAAGAGCTGATTAACTTCTTCGAAGAAAAAGAACTTAATGGAGTGACAAAATGTTCAAAAGAGGCAAGATGGGCCTATGAAGAAAAAGCGGGAGGAGAGCTCATTGGTCAGGAATTTGAATTTAATAACGTATCCTTGGGCTATTTAATGGCCCATGCCTATCTGAGCTTATCATTCTCCTATGCTCAGCGCCACGCAAACTTGGCTGACGCCGTTAGCCATGTCGAAAAGGCAGAGGGATATATAAGGAATGTATTAGATCCTGACCTAAAAAATGAGCTGGAGGCGATGCATGACGACCGCAAAGGCTGGATCATCTACACGCAGGTGAAGCTCGGAGAAGGTAGTAATAATATTAAAGATGCTATCGATTGGCTGAAAAAAGCTGTCAATAAGAGCGCCAGTCCTGAAAACTATCTCCACCTGGCCATGGCTCTGGAGTATAAGCTGGAAGTTGAAGGCGAGACGCTTCAGAAAACAGAATCCGGAAAGTCGGAGCTGCAACGCCGCTTAGACTACGCTTTAGCATGCTGCGATCACGTTATAGACTTAGACCTGCAAAAGAAGTACGCGGAACAGGCGAAAGAGCTTCGAAAGCGCCTGGAAAAATTAAGGAAAAGCAATCGGCAATAAAATAGAAAGAAAGGAAGCGAGGCGCAATCATGGGCCTGGTTCGCCACTCTCATGCGATATACGACACGCTCGACCGGTCAAAGCCCTGCACCAATTCCAGCCCCTCATCCTCCGCCTTCCAGGTTACATCGGGATAGGCCAGATGCTTGATGAACTCGCCGGCATTGGCTGCTATCTGCGTGGCCAGGTGCTCTTCACCCAGAGCCTCTCGTGTGATGGCAAAGACCCTTGACTTTACATTTGTCTCATCCAGGTAGCCCAGGGAATGGATGTATTCATGCAGCAGGACATGAAAAACGTAGGGCTTGTAAAGCTCCGGGCGCGTCTCCTTGATCCTTTGCAGCGGGATCTTATTGAGGACGATGACATTGGAGCCCGTGGTAAAGAAGCCTCCAAAAAAGGCCTGGGGATGGTTTCCCAGGTTGGCCATGCCCAGCATCAACCCTCCCCGGCTCTTGCCCATGCTCTTCAAGACCAATGATTTGACCAGTTCGAAGATATCCGGCATGGACTTTGCCTCATCCAGCCTGGTGCGGAAATCGGTGCTCATTTGAAATGCATGTAGGCCAGTCTAAGTATATAATACTAACCTAAAGTTACTGACAGTTGAAGCCGCCCCATAATATTGATAATAGGTGCCGCATGCGCCTGAGGCCGGCCTTCCTTCTCCTCATTCTCTCTGCTGCAAATGCCCTTTCCCAAGGCCGATCTCCATCCAGGCCCAGGCCCAGATCACGGCCTCAAAAGCCCTGATGAGGTCGCCCTTCTCCATAAAGTACTGGCAGTCGCGAATGTAGGCGGAGACGTTCTCCAGGAACTCTCTATCCCCTGATAATTTCTCGTAGAGGTCCTCGGCCTTCTTTTGCCATTTCACAGTCTCAGCACGCAGATCTTCTTCGAGTCTTCCTTCAGTGCTTCTCCTGGAGCTGCAGATTGAGGAGGGCTTTTGCGCCTCTTCAATATTTCTTCCCGGACATCCTTTTTCCCTATTCATTTCCTAAGCCCTATTGCGATTGCTTGCTTTCGGCAGCAGCGCTGTGGTTACTCGGGTCATTATCGGACTTTGTGACTCTGGTCACCCGGCTCTCACCAACCTCGACATCGACCATGGTCTTGACAACGTAGCCCTCCGCCCTCAGCCGCTCCACGCCGTTGCCTCGCCTTATTACTACTACCACATCCTTGACAACGGCGCCCGCAACCTTCAGGGACTGAAGCGTGGCCAGAAGCGTTCCGCCCGTACTGATGACATCGTCCACCACAATGACGCGATCGCCCTTGTTTATGCCGTTCAAGAAGAGCTGCGACTTGGAGTAGCCTGTGACCTGGCTGACCTCGATCTCGCCGGGCAAGCCATACTTGCGCTTTCTTATTATCACCAGGGGGATGTCGGAGATGATGGAAAGGCCGATGCCTATGGGAATTCCCATGGCCTCCACCGTTACAATCTTGTCCACCTCCAGATCGGCAATGCGCACGATATGGCCGGTAACCTCCCGGATCAGCTCCGGCCTGACCTCGGGCACGCCGTCGGTGATGGGATGTATGAAGTAGTTGTATTCGCCCCTCTTGAAGACGGGAGCCTCCAGTAATGA
>JAPKYC010000065.1 GCA_026394505.1 Methanothrix sp. | reverse complement strand
GACTTTATACTTCGCATACTTCAACTACTGCCGAAAGCATCGCTCTCTAAAGTATAGGGATGATCAGGGGATAACAAAGTTCAACTGCCCCGCGAAGCAAGCTGGCTTAATCGATCATATCTGGAGCCTGGATGAATTATTTACATTTCCGCATCACAGAATTAAAACCTATTAGAGACTCACGACCGAAAGGCGTCAAATTAGTGATATCTGATGGTCATAAAGGGATACAAGCGGCTGTTGAAAAGGCATTTCTCGGAGCTTCTTGGCAGATGTGCAATGTTCATTTCATGCGCGCCGTGCTCAAGAACATACCGAAGAAAGATAAAAAAGAGGTCGCATACATGCTGAAGGATGCTCTTGAAGATGAGAGCAAGATGCAGGAACTAGCCGTTATTCTTGATGATAAAGGATTTAAGAAGTCTGCAGACACAATTGACAGATTCCGATCCGATCTTTGGAATTACAAATCATTTCCCAGATCGCACTGGAGAAGGATCCGGACTACTAACGGCCTAGAGAGGATCAACAAGGAGCTGAAACGAAGAAGTCGCGTATCAGGGGCGTACTCAAATGATCAGTCGCTCCTGAGGGTGGCGGTTTGCATCATGATGGATATCAACGAGGATTGGATAACTGGTAAAAGGTATTTATCCTTGGAGGAATGAGTTGAATCAGGATACGGGGCCACTGCGAATTTACAGCAAACACGGCAGGCTACCAACGAACTTGAGGCTATGCCTCTGAGAGTACAGAAGATTGAAACGCTTCAGGGCTTGTTGTTCATTTTCTTCATATAAGAGATTCTTATGGAACTGGCGAAGCTCAGGGCGGTCAAAGTCGGAGGAAAATGGAAGCTAACGGAGATATCAAAAAAACAGAGAACGATCCTGGAAAAGATGAAGATCGGAATTCCAGTCGAGGCAAACCTGGTTATTAAAAGGTTACATGGGCGGCCTACCGCTACCGGCCACAATGTCGATGTCACACGCAGCTCGCGGCTTGAAAGGATCCTTCTATCAAGGTACTTATGCTCTTAGATTCGCCGCCCCCGGAAACGCTCCAGGATCCTGGTCACAATGCGGCTTGATCTGCAGAGAAGGCAGGGCTCATGCTCCTCTATGCGCACAATCCTGGGATGCAGGCCGCGGCGAAATAGTTCCGCTTGCAGAGCCTCCTGATCGAAGTGCTGATCATAGCCCAGCGTGATTATGTCCGGTTTGAGCTGTTCAACCGTGCGGAAGATATCCTTCTCCTCACCCAGCACGGCCCTGTCCACCACCTTGAGGGACTCTACCATTCTCAGCCTCTGCTCCTCAGGCAGGACGGGCTTGGGCTTGTGGCGCACATTCACGTCCCTGGCCACAATTACCACCAGCTCGTCACCTAACGCTCTAGAGTGCTCCAGGTAGAGGACGTGGCCGGGATGGAGAAGGTCAAAGGTGCCCGTGGCGACTACCAGCGTCAAGGCCGGTCCTCTTGTAATTCATCATCAAAATCGTCATCAAAGCCGTCGTCCCTAAACTCCACATCTAAAATGGCCAGATCGCGCCGCCTTCCCGCGCCGTCATAGCAGACGAAGCTTTGCTCGTCGAAGGGCGGGCCGACAATGATGTTATAGTCCCCGGTGCGAGAGAAGAAGATGATGTCCGGCTCGGACGGCCTGAGATCGCCGGAAGGATGGCTGTGCACTGAGCCTGCCACCTGCATGTTAGGCAGCATGTAGAGCCGAACCAGAGCGCTCATCCGGGAGCTTTCCGTGCCGGGCAGGATGAGAACCTCGGTGATGATCTCCTTATCAACCTGAAGCAGCCCTGCGAACTCCACCGGCAGAGAGGAACGCGACGCCTCTAAGATGAATCGCAGCGTATCGCGGGCAATGCCGCGCACTTTTCTCGCCCTCATCTTCCCCTCATCTTTCCAGCCCCCGGTTCATAGCGCCTCCGCTTCCAGGGGGCGCAGATGAATGCAGTCTCCAGCCAACACCCGTTTCAGCTCATCTTCCACCCGCAGGAGAAGGGCACCGTCCTCTGCCAGATCCACGACCTGGCCAACCAAGTCGCCTGCTGCGGAGGTGATGCGCACCTGCCTCTTCATGGTGAGCGAGCGGCTGCGCCAATCTTCATAGATCTCCCGGCTTCCCAACTTTTCATAGGCCACTTCAATCTCCTCAAGAATCCTGCAGATCAGAACGCATCTGTCGATGTCGCGGCAAAGCTCAGCCGCCAGAGAGGTCGTTCTCCACTCGGCGGGAAAGCCGGACGGGTCATTATTGGCATTGAGGCCCAGTCCCACCACGGCATAATCCAGCCGGTCCACCTGCGCGCTCACCTCCATGAGGATGCCGCAGATCTTTTGCTCCCCAATCAAGAGGTCGTTGGGCCACTTGATGCCCGCTTCCAGGCCGAGCAGAGAGGAGAACGCTTGGCAAAGGGCCACGGCGACAGCCATGTTTATCTGGTAGACATGATTCAGCGGCATTTTTGGCTTTAAGATGAGGCTCATCCAGATTCCACCGGGAGGCGAGGCCCAGGGCCGGGAGAGTCTGCCCCGGCCTTGTGTCTGGGTTTCGGCCAGGATGACGGTGCCGTTTGGGCAGTCGCGGGCCAGGGAGAGGGCAGTCGCGTTGGTGGAGCCGACCTGTGCAGAGATGTGCATATCTCTTCCCAGCCACTTGGTTTTGAGGCA
>JAPKYC010000077.1 GCA_026394505.1 Methanothrix sp. | reverse complement strand
AGAATACTATTAGTTCTAAAAAGCGTCTACCGCGAGCTGCTTCATTCCCTGCACCCCAAGGCCGTCATTCCTCTGAAGCTGGGTGGAGTTTCTGTCAAGGATGAGGTTCTGCGGCCCAGCAACATCTTCGTGGCCACGTACATATTCATCTTTGCCGTAGCCTCGCTGCTTTTGGCCATCATCAGCTACGAAGATCCGCGCATGAACATCGAGTCCATCCTTTCTGCAGTGGCGACAACATTAGGCAATGCCGGGCCGGGATTTGGCAGTGTGGGACCGATGTTGAGCTTTGCCGAGATTCATCCTGCCGGAAAG
This sequence comes from Methanothrix sp., assembly GCA_026394505.1. Classification (GTDB taxonomy): domain Archaea; phylum Halobacteriota; class Methanosarcinia; order Methanotrichales; family Methanotrichaceae; genus Methanothrix. The sequence continues at coordinate 4,974 of JAPKYC010000077.1, read as the reverse complement.
ATGCTGCTCTTCTTTTGCATGTGGATCGGCCGGCTGGAGATAGTGACAGCCCTGATGCTGCTGGTGCCGGAGTTTTGGAAAAAGTGATTTTCTAATAACCGTTACCTCTACACTACATTCAAAGGCAAGATGGAAAACGGAGGATAAAAGAGCCAGCATAAAATGCCGGCTCTCTTTCGTCGGGCAGATAGTGGAGAGGTTCATCTTCAACAACGCCGGGACGATCCTAGAGCTTTAGCCCAAAATGCTTGTGCCCGGGCCGCAGGCCTGAAATCACCGCGGCCAGGAGGGTGACAGCGAAGGAGGCAAGGAAGGCCTCATGCATGCCCGCCTCGAATGCGGCCAGGGGCGCGCCGCTCATTCCTCCTCCGTAGAGGAAAACGTGGAACATGACGTCCTCGGGAATGCGACTCAGCACCAGGGGAAAGACAATGGCGATGCTGAGCATCTGGCCGGTGTTCATGAGCATGGAGTTGATGCCCGCGGCCATGCCCCTTTTTTCCGGAAGCACTGAGGACATGATGGCATTGGTGTTGGGCGAAGCGAAGAGGCCCGAGCCTCCGCCCATGAGCGCCTGGTAGAGGGCCAGCAGCCAGTAGGGCGTGCTGCTCACTACAGTGCTCAGGCCCAGCAGGCCGAGGCCGGAGATGAGCAGTCCGGTGGTGGCCAGCCCCCGTGAGCCGTATTTGTCTGAGAGGTAGCCAGAGACCGGCCCCACCAACATGAATGCGGCACCGAAGGGGGCCATCATGATTCCGGCCCAGAGGGGATCGAGGCCGTAAGGCCCCTGCAGGAAGAAGATGAGGACAAAGAGCACAGCGCCGCGGGCCAGGCCGTTGATGGCATTGGCGGCACTGGCATAGGCACAGAGCCTGTCCTGGAAGAGGCGAAAATCCATCATGGGCCGCACAGCCTGTCTTTCCCATATGAAGAAGGCAGCCAGGCCCAGGAGAGCAACGGCAAAGAGAGCATAGACGTAGACCTGGTCAATGAGCGGAAAGGCCACCAGGGAAGCTGCCAACAGCAGCGAGCCCAGACCAAATGTGAAGGTGAGGCTGCCCGGCCAGTCGAAGCGCTGCATAGCAGGCAGGGAGACGGGCTAGCGAAGCCGCAGAATGCCCCAGACGGTTCCGGCAGCGCCCAGAGGCACATTGATCAGGAAGACCATTCGCCAGTCGATGGCCGTGAGAATGCCTCCAATGACCGGCCCCATGAGAAAGCCGGCGGAAAAGGCGATGGTGTTCACTCCCAGGCCCAGACCCACCCGCCCTTTGCGAAAAGCATCGGTGTCGATGGCGGCGCTGTTGGTGACGAGCAGGGCGCCTCCCACCCCCTGGATCATGCGGTATACCACCAGGTCCCAGCCCTGGAACTGAGGCTGGGAGAGGCCGCAAAAGAGAGAGCCCAATGTGAAAACGGCAAAGCCGGCGTTGTAGAGGTTCTTGCGGCCGAACATGTCTGCCAGACGCCCCACCACGGGCACCAGCGCCGTGGTGATGAGCATAAAGCCGAGCATGACCCACATGACGGTCATGAACCCGGCATGAAGCTCTATCATGATATCCGGCAGGGCGATAAGCAGGGCTGAGCCCTGAATGGAGGCAAGCAATGCACCGACCGTGGTGACGGAGAGCGCAACCCACTCGTAGCCGCGCCAATTTTCTTCTTCTGAGGGCATAATAGCTGAGGCTAAAGCCGGGACCAATTTGTATTTAACGGTATAGACAAAATAATTTGAACCATGAAAGTCCTCCTCTTCGACCCAAGCGCTGGAGCCTCCGGAGACATGATCATGGCCTCTCTCCTCGACCTGGGGGCGGACCCTGATGCCGTCCGCGAAGCGGTCCAGTCGGTGGGCTGCACCCTGGAGGTCTCCCGCCAGGAGAAGAGCCACATCATGGCCTGCCGGGCCAGGGTGATCTCGGACCGGAGATACCAATCCCTGGACGAGGCCAAATCCATTCTGCAGGGCTCCAGCCTGAGAGGAAAAACTCTGGAAAACGCCTTTTCTGCCCTGGACATCCTGGCCGAAGCGGAGGGACGGGTGCACGGCGTGGCCGCGGAACATGTTCGGTTTCATGAGATTGGCGCCCTGGATGCGCTGGCCGACATCGCCGGAGCCTGCGCCGCGCTGCAAAGCCTTTTTGCAGAGCGCGTACTCTCCCGGCCCGTATCTGTGGGCGGCGGCTACGTGCCGTCGGCGCATGGTCTTCTTGCCGTACCTGGGCCGGCGGCTCTGGAAATCTTGCGATCTCATGAAATCCCCTGGAAGGGAGGCCCAGTGGAAGAAGAGCTACTTACCCCGACGGGCGCAGCCCTACTGGCAACTCTGGTCGATGAATTTGTGCCGGACTTTCCCCTCATTCGGGCGGAGAGGGTGGGCTACGGCGCAGGCAAGAAGGAGCTGATCCTGCCCAATGTGCTGCGGGCCATAGTCGGGGAAACGCTCCCTGCGAAGGCAGGGCAAAATCACGGGCCGCAGAGCGATCGCATTGTGCAACTGGAGACCAATGTGGACGATGTAACCGGTGAAGTTATGGGCCATTTGATAGAGCGGCTTATGCAGGCCGGGGCCCTGGATGTATCCGTTCTGCCTACCCTGATGAAGAAAGGGCGCGCCGGATTTGTGATCCGGGCCATTGTCCGGCAGGAAGAGACGGAAATGCTGGCCAGAGTTATGATCCGGGAGACGGGTTCCCTGGGCGTGCGCGTCTTTCCCAGCATTCACCGCCTGGTGGCGGAGCGAGAGGAAAGAAATGTGCAGGTGGAGATATGCGGCCGCATCTACCAGGTTCAGGTGAAGGTGAGCCGCATGGATGGCGAACTTTTGGGCGTCAAGCCCGAGTATGAAGACTGCAAGAGAATAGCTGACGAAACAGATCAGCCGCTACGCATGGTCATCAAAAAAGTGGAAGAGGCGGGGTGGCGGGCGGTAGCCCCCTGATTCGTGCCATCCCTTCTAACATATATAATAATAGTAGCAGCATGAACGGCTCGCAAGTTTGATTAATCTGCCCCGCAGGGTAGCTCTTCTCATGCATCTTGACTCTTCCATCCGGCTCTTTGATCACGCCAAAAAGCTGATGCCCGGCGGCGTCTCCAGCCCTGTACGCGCCATCTCACCCTGCCCCTTTTACACGGCCCGAGCAGATGGCCCCTATTTGTGGGATGCGGACGCAAATCGGTACATCGATTACTGCTTAGCATACGGGCCCATGATCCTGGGCCACCGCCATCCTGCCATTGTCCGGGCTGTGACTGATCAGATGAGCCGCGGCTGGCTTTATGGGACGCCTTGTGAACTGGAGGTTGCCGCTGCACAGAGAATCACCCGGCTTTACCCCAGCATGGAAATGGCGAGGTTCGTCAGCTCAGGCACTGAGGCCACCATGGCGGCCATTCGCGTGGCGCGCGGCGCTACGGGTCGGGATAAAATCATCAAGATTGAGGGCGGCTTTCACGGGGCGCATGACAGCGTCCTGGTGAAGGCCGGCTCGGGAGCCACGACCTTAGGCATTCCCGATTCACGGGGCGTGCCGGCGGACACGGCCAGGAACACATTGCAGGTGCCCTACAACGATCTAGTGGCCCTGGAGAGCGTGCTGAAGAGCAATCCCGGCCAGATCGCCTGCCTGATCATGGAGCCCGTTTTGGGCAACATCGGTCCGGTGCTGCCGGAGCGGGGCTACCTGGAGGGCGTGCGGCATCTTACGAGGGCGCATGATGTGCTTCTCATCTTTGACGAGGTCATAACCGGCTTTCGGCTGTCCCTGGGCGGAGCGCAGGAGCTCTTCGGCATTAAGCCCGATCTAACCACCTTGGGCAAGATCATAGGGGGGGGCTTTCCTGTGGGCATCTTCGGCGGCCGGCGAGATTTGATGGAGCAGGTGGCGCCCAGCGGGGGCATCTATCAGGCAGGAACCTTCAACGGCAGTCCCGTCTCACTCGCTTGCGGCATGGCCACCCTGGACGTCATGGAAAGAGAGTTGGTTTTAGAGAAGCTCAATGCCACGGGAGAGCAACTGAGAAAAGGGCTGCAAGAGATTGTAGACGACCTCGGATTAGGCTACAGCGTGGTGGGCATCGCCTCCATGTTCAAGATATTCTTTGGAGAAGAGCCACATAACTATGAACAGGCCCTGAAATGCGACAAAACCGGCTATCTGGCCTTTTTCCGTCGCATGCTCGACGCCGGCATTTTCCTGACCCCCAGCCAGTATGAAACCGATTTCATATCGGCAGCCCACAGCCCGGAAGTCATACAAACCACTCTGGAGGCGTTTAAGTCCTGCCTGAAAAGCTGATCGTGGGCAGCCGGGGTAGCCCATTGGCAATGCGCCAGACAGAGATTGTGCGGGAGATGCTTTTATCCCTGGGCATAGAGACGGAGCGGATCTTAGTCAAGACCAGCGGAGATGTCTTCCTGGACAAGCCTTTGCACCAACTGACCGGCTTTGGCGTCTTCGTGGCGGAGATAGACGAACGCATGCTCAGCGGCGAGATCGATTTAGCCGTGCACAGCATGAAGGACCTGCCCACAAAAAGGCCGGAAGAGCTGACCATCTCTGCGATCTTGAAACGCGACTCGCCCTATGATATAATGCTCTGCAGGGACGGCTCGACGAAAAGTTTGGAAGAGCTGAAAGAAGGCGCAACCGTAGGCACCTCCAGCATGCGGCGCACAGCGCAGTTGCGCCGGGCCAGGCCGGATCTGCAGATAATAAACTTACGGGGAAATCTGCAGACGAGAATGCGCAAACTGTTTGAGGGAGACTACGATGCCATAGTCCTGGCCGAGGCCGGCCTGGAGAGGATGGGACAGGAGTTGGATTATGTGCCGCTGGATGGGGAGAAGTTCGTTCCCTCCGCCAATCAGGGAACCATAATAGTCGTAGCCAGGAAGGGATCAAAGGCCGAGTTTTATTCCCGATCACTGGATGATGCGCACAGCAGAACCGAGACCATGATCGAGCG
>JAPKYC010000040.1 GCA_026394505.1 Methanothrix sp. | reverse complement strand
AAAATGGAAATAAGAAAGAAGGCATGGGTCCCTCCCGAGCCCAGGATAACGAGCGGCATTTTGGCCCGCTATAGAAACTCGGTCACCTCCGCCAGCAAAGGCAGTGTCCTGCGATGAGATGCTTTGTGGCCGTAGAGCTTCCTCTGTCCATGCGCGAGGAGATTGGACGCCTGCAAAGCGGCATCGCGACGGATGGCCTGCGGCTGGTGAGGGCGGAGCTGGTGCATGTCACCATGAAGTTCCTGGGAGATGTGCCGCAAGAGAAGGTGGGGGCTGTGGCCGGGGCGCTTTGCAGGGTTAAGGCCGCGCCTTTCCCGGCCGGGGTTAAGGGCATGGGCGCCTTTCCCGGGCGGACGGTGCGCGTGGTCTGGCTGGGGCTCACGGGAGATTTCCAGGAGCTTTACAGGAAGATAGAGGAAGCTTTGAGCCCACTGGGCTTTGCGCCCGAGGCGAGGGGCTTCTCCCCTCATGTCACCCTGGGTCGAGTGGCCCGCCCCGATGCAGAGATGAATCACCGGCTTTGCGCAAGAATCGCAAATTTCGCGGCCCTGGACCTGGGCAGCTTCACCGTGGACCGATTTTATCTTAAGAAGAGCACACTCACTAGCGGAGGGCCGATCTACGAAGACCTGGCAGGATTCCCTCTCTGAAATCCAAGATGTGGTGCTGGGCAGGGTCAGGCCCGGTCTATCCGACAGGAAGCGAATGGCGGAGACCTGTGCCTGCATTATCGCCCGCATCGAGGATCTGGCAAGAGAGCGCGGCCTCTCTCTCCAGGTCATGCTGGTGGGCTCAGCCGCCAGAAGCACATGGCTCTCCGGAGATCATGATCTGGACATCTTTTTAGGAGTGCCTCTTGGGGACGATCTGGGTTTTGCCCTGGAGATCGCCAGGCTCATCGCTCCCGATCATGAGGAGAAATATGCGGAGCATGCCTACGTCCACGCCCGGATGGACGGCTTTGAGGTTGACCTGGTCCCCTGCTATCTGGTGGAGGATGCCGCCCGTCTTTTGTCGGCCGTGGATCGTACCCCCTTTCATACCAAATACGTGGGCAGCAGAATCATTGGTCGAGAGGACGATGTCCTTCTCCTAAAGCAGTTCATGAAGGGCGTAAATGTCTACGGCTCGGAGCTGAAGGTGGGCGGCTTTTCCGGCTACCTGGCAGAGCTGCTCGTGCTCTGCTACGGCTCCTTTGCCGGCGTGCTCCAGGCTGCATCCGCCTGGCGCCCCGGCCAGCGCCTGGACCTGGAAGGGCAGGGCATAGAGAGGCACGGCGAGCCCTTGATCGTGGTTGATCCGGTTGATCCGGGAAGAAATGTGGCTGCTGCATTAACTTTGGACAGGATGCTCCTGTTCGCCGGGGCGGCGCGCTCTTTTCTGGCAGAGCCGAAGCTTGATTTCTTCTTTCCCCCCCCGCGGGCCCCTCTATCCGATGAGGAGCTAATTGCCCTGCTAAATGCGCGGGGGACAATGCCCATCCTCCTTGAGTTTGCCGCCCCCGATGTGGTGGAAGACGTTCTCTATCCCCAGCTTCGGAAAGCGGAAGGCTCCATTAAGGCGCTAATAGAAAGAAGCGGCTTTTCAATGCTGCGTAGCGACGTTTCCACCTATCGCGACAGAGCTGTGCTGCTCTTTGAGATGCAGGTCTGGCAGCTCTCGATCGCGAGAGCGCGCATCGGCCCGCCGGCTTGGGAAGCAGAGCACCTCGCTCGTTTCCTGGCGGCCCACCCGCGGCCCCTCTTTGGCCCCTACATCGCCAACGGCAAAGTCGTGGTGGAGGAGGCGCGCCGGTATACTTCGGCTCGTGATCTTCTGGCGGCGAAGATCGCTAACCTCTCTCTGGGCAAGCATCTGGCCGCGTCCATTCGCGACGGGCACAATATCTATGCGGGCTACGAGCTGCTGGGCATAAAGGATGAGGGCTTTCGCATCTTTCTGGCTCAATATTTTCGGGCCAAATTTCCTATTGGCTAGGAAAAGCAGCTCCAGTAGCTGCTTTGAATCTTTTTGACCTCCTCGATTCTCCCGGCGACGACCGGGTCCGTGCCTCTTATTTGCGGCACCTCTCCGCCAAAAGCTCTTATCTCGGCTACAACCGCTTCTGCCTGTGCCTGCAGGTTATATCCGCCTTCTAAGGAGGCAGCCAGTCTTCCCCGGCAGCAAGTACTGGCTATCTCTTTCACCACGCCGGCGACTGCACCAAAGCCCGCACAGGTCAGACGCATGCCGCCCAGAGGGTCGTCCTTATGCGGATCCTGGCCAGCCGAGACCAGGACGATGTCTGGCTTGAACTCCAAAGCTATGGGCAATAAGATCTCCCGGTAAGCTATGAGATACCCCGCGTCTGCAGTGCCCGAGGGCAGGGGCACATTTACCGTGAAACCTTGTGCGTCGTCCTCTCCTACCTCATCTGCTCTTCCTGTGCCCGGATAGTGGGGATACTGATGGGTAGAGAAATATAGTACGCCGGGATCGGAATAGAATATGTCATTGGTGCCGTTGCCGTGATGCACATCCCAGTCTACTATGAGCACTTTTTCCAGGCCGCGGGCCTGGGCATGCTTCGCGGCGATTGCGATGTTGTTGAAGATGCAAAATCCCATGCCGCGATTGGGCAAGGCGTGGTGGCCGGGCGGCCGGACCAGGGCAAAAGCGCTGCCATAGTCGCCCATAACAGCATCGACCGCGGTCAATGCGCCGCCTGCGGCCATCAGTGCGGCATCGTAGGAGCTCTCGGAAAGTATAGTATCGACATCCAGGTGGCCGCCACCGTGCTCGCAGATGGCCTTTACCTGGTCGATGTACCTTCGTCCATGAATAGTGGCAACCTGAGTTACTGTCGCGGGCTTTGGCGTGATGAAGTCTACATCGAGCTTTTCCGATTGAATTTTATCCAGGATTGTGGTGAGGCGCTCTTTTTTCTCCGGATGGCCGAACGCTCCGTGCAGCAGATAGATGGGATGATAAATCAGGGCGGTTCTTGTCATGCTTTATGGATTGTGACGCCATTCGCAAAAACGGTTTTCCCTTCGAATCATTAATCATGCCAAAGGAGCATACATGAGTATTTTTGCCGGCCTGAATATAAGCAGGTTGGATTGCTCAGTTCCTTCAGGCTTCTTGCCGTCCCGGCAAGGAATAGTCTTTAAATAGGTAGTGACAAATGCGTGATTGAGCCTTGTAAAGCTCTTTGGTCGATTGTAACTCTAGATGGAGGAAGAACAGCACCAAGCTGCTAGTAGAGGACCAAAAAAGATATAATAGGGAAATACTCTATCACTACCCTATATCCCTTATGGGATTTGAGGAGGGTGACGTAGCTATATACATGTCTGAGAGACGCCAGGCCGTGGTGACATCGCAGGAAATCCCGTGTCACAGTATGTAGCAGGGCGATCGAAGACTTTATTCAGGCAATAGTTTTAAGAATAATCAGACTGTATGCTGCTGAAAGTGATCGTGAAGGGAATATAGGAGGTTAAAAGATGAATAAATTGGCTGCAATTACGCTTACATCGATGATGCTGTTACTGGCAACAGCGATGGTAGTCGGCGCAGTTCCAAGTGCAGAGGTCAGAGGTCAGGTAGCTGGCGAAGTTAGTGGCGTTAGCAAACTTGATCCAAATGACAACTCCTTCACATGGAACTCTTCGAACTTTGCCGGCTTTTTCTACGACATAAAGAAAGATCTGGGCAAAGAGGAACTCAAGGTTATTCTTACCGGTATGGGTGAGGGGAAAAAGGATAAGCTCAGCGGCGATGATCCCCGCGGCATTATCTACACAACCAGCACTCAGAACAAGGCCTTCGAGCGCGATCTCTGGGGTAGCTACAAAGTGATCGGCTTCCAGGCAGAGAAGTACTTCGCCGGATACAACGAGGGAGCTTCTGAAGAGGATGGATCGAACATATTCTTCAAGGAGTCCACCGACAAGAACTCGCTTTCCAGCGAACAGCTTGAGAAGATCCTCATGGACAGCAAGGATGAGATGACCGTAACATCCGGCACTCCCTTGAAACTGGGTGAGGGCTACGAGCTGGCCATCAAGTCCATAGATATCGACGGCAACAAGGTCTACGTAGAGTTGTCCAAGGATGGCGCTGTAGTAGACAGCAAAGTCGTATCCCCGTCCAAAGATGGCGCGAACAACCTC
>JAPKYC010000017.1 GCA_026394505.1 Methanothrix sp. | reverse complement strand
ATCATCAGCGCTTCGGGTATGTGTGAAGGGGGAAGGGTGCTACATCACCTGCGCCGCAATATCGGTGATCCCAATACCACAGTTCTTTTCGTAGGCTATCAGGCGGAAAATACACTTGGTCGAAAGCTCTTGCAGGGAGATAAGATTGTGCCTATTCTTGGCAATGAGCACGAGGTAAGGGCGAAGATGGAGGTGATTGATGCCTACAGCGCCCATGCGGATGAGGGCGAGCTGCTCGATTTTATTGGACAAATTCCAAGCATGCCTGCCCAGGTGTTTGTGGTGCACGGCGAGATACAGGCAGCAAAGGCCGTGGCCGCAGCGCTGATGAGGTCAGGCATCAGAAATGTCACTATTCCGGCGGGAGGAGAGCGGTTTCAAATTTAGATCGCTTTATTTAACCATCACAGCCTGCGGCCAGCACGCTTTGGCATTCTCCAGCCCGCCTGCTTCTCCTAGGATGAATTTATCCACCATCTCTTTTGCCACGTCATCGGGATACTGCACAGGCGGATGCTTCATGGTGTAGGCGGAGATGGCCAGAAGCGGCCCTCCTATCTTTCTGTCTTTGGCCAGCTTGCAGATCCTTATGGCATCAATGGAGCTTCCTCCACTGTTGGGCGAGTCCTCTACGGAGAGGCGCAGCTCGAGATTGATGGGCACATCTCCAAAGACCCTGCCTTCCATTCTCAGGAAGCAGACCTTGTTGTCTTTTTGCCAGGGCACATAGTCGGATGGGCCGATGTGTATATCATCCTCATTCAGGGGCACATCGAGGATGGACTGCACAGCTTCCGTCTTGGAGATCTTCTTGGATTTGAGCCTCTCCCGATTGAGCATATTCAGGAAATCCGTGTTCCCGCCGATGTTAAGCTGGTAGGTCCTGTCCAGGACGCAGGCTCTGTCCTTGAAGAGCTGAGTGAGGGCGCGATGCACAATGGTGGCACCGATTTGAGATTTTATGTCGTCGCCAACAATAGGCACACCTGCCTCCTGGAATTTTCTGGCCCATTCTGGGTTGGAGGCGATGAAGACCGGCATGCAGTTAACAAAGCCAACGCCGGCATCCAGGGCAGCTTGCGCATAAAAGCGCGTAGCCTCTTCCGATCCCACCGGCATATAATTTACCAGCACATCAGCGCGCGAGGCCAGTAGCTCGCTTCTCACGTCGCAGGGCTTGTCATCAGATGCGACGAATCTCTTGTCCTCAGGATAATTGAGCATATGAGGAGCAACGCCGTCTAAAACCGGCCCCATCTTGACCTCTACGTTTTTGCGGGGAACATCAGGATAGAACACCTTGGTGCAGTTGGGAGGCGCAAATATGGCCAAGCCTACATCCTTGCCCACCTTTCGCGCATCTATGTCGAAGGCCGCCACCACATCGATATCGCCGGCTCTGTAACCACAGACATCATAATGCATAAGTCCGATGCATTCTTTCTCATCAGTATGTTTATAATATTCGATCCCCTGAATCAGGGAACTTGCGCAGTTTCCCAAGCCCGCGATTGCCAACCTTATCTTTTTCAACCTCTTTTCCCCTCCTGGGTTAAATGAAGCTCGGAGACCTGAATTCGGAGTCGCAGCTTCGTATAAATACAGGACATATATAACATTATAGGCCCATGTGCAATTTTCCCTGGCCTTTAGCCTAGTCATCCACAGTAGGCGTCAGCATGGTGCAAAGCAACAGGGAAAGCTGCTCTTCCAGCTTTGCCCTACCGGCATCGCTATCCTCGTACTCTATTCCGTATGTCCTGGGAATATCCGTCAGGTATTTTGAGCCTTGCGGGTGAATCAGGATCGTCTCTTTTCCCAGGGTATGAGCAATGCCCAGGCCATACATCACCCCGCCGTCAGTTCCCGTGAGATCGGCAATGATCACTGCCGCGTGATTGAGTGAATGCCACATCTCACGCACGGCAGATCTACCGCACCTGATGTCTTCTGCCTCAACAGTTGCCAGGTTGTTGGCCCGGCTCGCATTTAGAATGGCTAACTCATTTCCTCGCAGGTTCGCACCCTGGGGCAGGAGCAGAAAAAGCGTCCTTGCGCCTACCGACTGGGCTGCCCGTCCAAAGATAGGACGGGTGCGCATGAGGCTGAGCATATTTTCCAGCCTCAGGAACTCCGAGTCGATATGCTCAATGGCTACTTTTTGCATAGCCTCGTGCCGCTCCTGGGTGTTTTGTTCTATCAAGTTTGCCGGAAATTGGATGATAAAAGCATCCTCGAAGCCGAACTCCCACTGGGCGCTATTGGCCGCCTGCTGGGGCAGCAGAGCGATATCCGGCCGATAAAAATAGCTGGCGATCCTGTTCTCCAACCGGAACTGGGCCAGAATGGAGAGGCTATTTTTGTCCAGGATGGCTACCATGCTGCAGGGGAGCTGGCTTCTGGCAATGCCTCTTTGCAGATGTCTCTCCATGGTCGCAGCGTCAACTATGGCCATGAACTCGTCTATCAGCTTATCTACCTTGGCAGAAAGCTCGGCCTCCATCTCGCCGCTTCTCATCCGGGCTACGTCGTTAAGCATAAGCACACATCCAAATTCTTCCACATCCGTACGGCATGATTTCCTCGACCATAATAGTTCCTGACCAGCTCCCTCTCCCGGTAGCCGGATTTTCTGTATAGCTCTACTGCGCCAGGCTTATCCAAAGCGGCCTCAAGTCGGATCGCCTGGGCACCTAAGTGTGCCAGCTTCTCCTCTAAGCCCTGGAGGAGCTTGCTGCCGATGCCTTTCCTGCGGTAACCGGGATGAACGTCCAGGGTATAGACGGCGCCTGCCTTTCCGCTGGTATATCCCATGATGAAGCCTAATACCTTCTTCTCCGGCTCACTGGCGACTAATGCCACAGCATAGCGTATCAGGTGGGCGAACATCTTGGGCGGAAAAGCGGTCTCCTCCGGGAAGCAGAGCCCCTCGATCTGCACGATCTGGGCCAGGTCCCCGGGCTCTGCACTCCGGATCTTCATTTCTTCTCCGGCACCTCGCCGGAAACCTGTTTCAAGACATCCCCGTAGGCCCCGAAGACCTCAGGAATATCGATAGTGCCTATCACATCCACTACCCCTATGGCGGCGATGGCCCGGCCCTCTACTAATATGGGGGCGACAGACACAGGAATACCCCGATAAGCTCCCTCTTTCGGAGTGGTGCGAATGCTCTTGCCGGTTCGGATAACCTCTTCCAGGACAGGTCCGCTGTATTCATTATCCAGAACCTTTCCCTTCTCCACCCGCACCCCGGGAAATCTCGCAGAGCGCATGGTAACGGGAAGCCGGACGATCTCATTGAGGGCAAGGGCGATTGCCGCCAGATCCAGAGACCTGGCGTCCTCAGATATCACGAGTCTGGACATACTGACGACATTGGGCAGCGATATCAAATAAATCTATTTAGTCCCTTTCTCTTGAGCAGCCTGGCCTGGAAGCCGTGATATTTCGCAAAGCCTTCTGCATCCTTCTGGCTCAAGGTCTGGGAGTCGAAGGAGACCATGTCCTGGGCATAGAGTGCGTCTGGCGACTGGCGGCCTACGGGGGTGGCATTTCCACAGTAGAGCTTCATCTTGACCGAGCCGTTGACCCTCTTTTGGGACTGATCCAGGAAGGCATTCAGGTCGGCATAGAGCGGATCTTCCACCAGGCCCATATAGGCCAGCTCCGACCAGGCCTCATCCACCATGACCTTGAAGCGAAGCTCGGCCCGGGATAAGACCAGATGCTCCAGGTCCTTATGCGCCGTGAGGATAATAGTTGCCGCAGGATGCTCATAGTTCTCGCGCGCCTTCAGGCCCAGCACCCTGTCCTCCACCATATCCGTCCTGCCCACGCCGTGCTCGCCGCCCATCCTGTTGAGCTTCTCAATCAGCTCAATGCCACCCATCGGCGCGCCATCCAAAGAAACGGGAACGCCCTGGACAAATCCGATCTCCACAATCTGCGCGCTCTTGCTTGCATCCGGCTTTTTGGTCCAATCGTAGATCTCCTCGGGCGGCTCGAAGTAGGGGTCCTCCAGCTTGCCTCCCTCAATGGACCGGGACCAGATGTTCTCGTCTATCGACCAGGGCCGATCGTGGGTTACGGTGACTTCAATGCCGTGCTCGCGCGCATAATCTATCTCCCATTCGCGGGCTAAGTCCAGCTCCCGCATAGGTGCGATGACCCGGCAGTCTGTAGCCCGGAAGATGGCCTCGAAGCGCAGCTGGTCGTTGCCGCGACCGGTGCATCCGTGCGCCAGATTCTTTATGCCTTTTTGCCTGGCGATCTCGACTGCTTTGATGGCGAT
>JAPKYC010000060.1 GCA_026394505.1 Methanothrix sp. | reverse complement strand
GTTACATGCGCCTCAAGGACCTGCTGAGCGGAGAGCGGGTTTATCCCAGGCTATGTGAGCTGTTCTTGCAGGCTGACGAGCGCTACAACTCGGGAATCTTTCATTTCGGCAAGGAGCCGGGCAGAGACAATCCGGATACCACAACGCCGTGGTCGAGGACAAGCCGGAGGTAAAAAAGGCGGGCGGAGTCAAGTACACGCCTGCCTACATTGTCGAATACATTGTGCAAAATACGATGGCACCGCTTCTGGAAGGAAAGACTCAGCCGGAGGCCGCCGCCTTGCGGGTGCTGGACCCCGCCTGCGGATCGGGCTCTTTTCTCATTGTGGCCTATCAGCATCTCCTGGACTGGCATAAGGAATGGTACATGCAAAATCTGGTGCCCCTGATCGAGGGCGGCAGGATGTCTGAGATCAAGCGGCTCCTGCCTGCGGCCCCGGCGACGGGCAAGAAGGGGCGCAGCCGGGAGCCGGAGCTGCCCATTTACCTTGGCCGGAGCGAGGAATGGAAGCTGACCACGACGGAACGCAAGCGCATTCTGCTGAACAGCATCTATGGCGTGGACATCGACCGGCAGGCCGTGGAAGTGACCAAGCTCTCTCTTCTGCTGAAAGTGCTGGAGGGAGAGAACGAGGAGACCATCTCCAAGCAGCTCAAGCTCTTTGCAGAGAGGGCGCTGCCGGATTTGAGCAGGAACATCAAGTCTTAATAAAATATTTATTGTATTGTAAATTATTAAAAATCCATAAAATAATGTAGTTGAAATCTTTTGATAGTCATTCAGATAAGCTGGAACTTCTAATCTGGATAAGTCAAGGTAATCGTAACGAAATAACCTAGGTGAATTTCATACAAAACTGGATTATGAATTGGCTTATTGATGCCTATATAAATCTACTTCCTTGCATATCTCATCCTAGGTTATTTCGGTACAACTCCTAAAGGCATATTTTCCTCCGCCAGCCTTTGCGTCCTCAATAACTATATTCATCTCGTTTAGCTTACTGCGAATCTCATCAGCAAGCTGCCATTCCTTTTTCTCGCGCAGCTTCTGCCTCATCTCGATCAGGAGTTCTATCAGATTCTCAGTTATATTTTTTTCCTCCGGCTTTTTGCCTGCTGCATTAAAGCCGAGGCCGAGGATTTCCCCGAATTCCGAAAGCAGCACACTTGCATCTTGCAGCCCCTTTCGAGAAATGGTCTTTTCATTAATGCGACGATTTACTCCCCTCACCAGGTCGAAAACCGCTCTCAGGGCATAAGGCGTATTGAAATCGTTGTCCATGGATTCCAAAAACCTTTCTTTGGCCTCGGCCACGCTGGGATCTATGCTGGGATCGATCCCTTCAGGCGTAGTGGACTCTGGGGCTGTTTCCAATTGCTCCTCAATGATCTTTGCTGCCTGGCGTATCCGCTCCAGGCTTTTCTGAGCCTGCTCCAGAGACTCTTCGGAGAAGTCGATGGGGCTTCTGTAGTGCGCCAGGAGAACGAAGAACCGGAAGGCATCAGCCTCATATTTTTGCAGCATATCGCGAATGGTTGTGAAGTTTCCCAGAGACTTGGACATCTTCTCGCCTTTCACATTGAGAAAGCCGGTGTGCATCCAGTATCTTACCAGCGGCTTTTTCCCAGAAGTTGCCTCCATCTGGGCGATCTCTGCCTCATGGTGAGGGAAGATCAGGTCCATAGCTCCTCCGTGGATATCGTACTGCGCTCCGAAGTAGGTCTCGGTGATAGCCGTGTCCTCGATATGCCATCCTGGCCGGCCTTTGCCCCAGGGTGAGTCCCAGGTCACCTCTTCTCCGTCTTGCCTCTTTTTCCAGAGAGAGAAGTCTCCCGGATTTCTCTTGGTCGGATCCGGTTCTATCCTGTGTTTCTTCAAATCCTCAACACTCTGATGCGACAGCTTGCCAAAATCTTGAAAACGAGATTCATCGAAATAGATGCCGCTCTCCGTCTCATAAGCAAAGCCCTTCTCCATCAATCTCTCTATCTGGCTGATGATCTCTGGGACATGCTCGGTGGCGCGAGCATAATAGTTGACGTTAGTAACGCCCAGCGCATGCATGTCCTCCAAGTATCTCTGCTCGAACCTCTTCGCCAGCATGCGGGGGCTGGCGCCATTCTCTGCAGCTCTCTGAATGATCTTGTCGTCTACGTCGGTGATATTCTGCAGGTAGAACACGCTAAAGCCCTTATATTTGAGGTAGCGTGCCACCACATCGAAAGCGATATAGGTTCTAGCATGACCGATATGCGAATTGTCGTAAACAGTGGGACCGCAGACAAATAAATTGATGCGATTATTATGTATGGGCTGGAAATTCTCCTTATTTCCAGTCATAGTACTTTGGATCTTCATGAGGCCGGGGTCGGGAGTCGAACCCAATTCTCGCGGTCTGCAGCCGCGCACTTAACCGGTCAGTCACCCCGGCACCTCTATCTCCCAACTGTAGAATAAGATGCACTAATACTTACGGATTGCGGCAATGAACCCCCTGTGTGTAGTCCCGAAACCTTTGACTTTATATACCCATCACTGTGGCATGGGAAAGAAGAATAAAGTTGTAAAGCTAACAGAGAGGAAGATCAGATATATCATTCGGGCCAAAAAGAGAGGCGAGAGCACCAAAAGAATCG
>JAPKYC010000189.1 GCA_026394505.1 Methanothrix sp. | reverse complement strand
CACCGTATTGCCGGCCACTACAGTCACCTCCAGCAGCTTCACCTTCGGCTCATTCTGGATGGAGAGCACGGTGTCGGCTATGGTCTGCAAATCAGCATCCGAGACGCGCTTGCCTTTGTCGCCCAGCTCCTTTACCCTGGCTACTATCTGGGCTAACTGCGCTTCAGAGGCCAGGAGCCCGAACTCGCGCAAGGCCAGCTCGACTGAAGAGCGGCCGGCATGCTTGCCCAGCACTATGCGCCTCTTCCTGCCCACGGTCTCCGGATGTATCGGCTCATATGTCCTGGTATCAGCCAAGAGCCCGTGCACATGAATGCCTGCCTCATGAGTAAAGGCATTCTCGCCTACAATGGCCTTGTTGGGAGCCATAGGAAGGCCGGTCATGCGCGAGACCAGTCGAGAGAGCCTGTATATATCCTGGCATTTGATCCCGGTGTTGATTTTATAAAGGGATTCCAGGGTCATGACCACCTCTTCCAGGCTGGCATTGCCGGCTCGCTCGCCTATGCCGTTCACTGTCACGTGCGCCTGGGCCGCTCCGGCGCGAAGAGCCGCCACGGTGTTGGCGGTAGCCATGCCGAAGTCGTTGTGGCAGTGTATGCTGATCGGCACGCCCAATTGAGACAGCCGGGAAAAGATCTCCCCCGTTACCTCAGGAACCAGCACGCCCACCGTATCACAAAAAGCCAGCCTATCGGCTCCGGCCTCAATTCCTGCCTTGTAAAGGCTGACCAGATAATCCTGATCGGCGCGGCTGGCATCCTCTCCGGATAGCTCGACGATGAGGCCGTGATCTTTGGCATACTCCGTCACTTGCACGGCCATATTTATCACCGATTTTCGGTCGGATTTTAGCTTGCGCTCGATGTGAAGATCCGATACAGGCACCACAAGGTGCACAGAATCTACATCGCAAGCTATTGCCGTATCAATATCCGCGGTCAAAGCCCGAACGTAGCTGCATATCTCTGCTTTAAGGCCAAAATCAGCAACTGCTTTTATCGATAGGCGTTCTCCCTCTGAGGTCATGGCCGAGCCGGCTTCAATCACATCCACACCCAGAGAATCAAGCTCCTGGGCGATGGCGAGCTTCTCATCCATGCCTAGTGAGACACCTGGCGTCTGTTCACCGTCACGTAAGGTAGTGTCTAGAAATCGTATCTTACCAAATAAAGCGATCCCACGCATTCATGCTCAATCACCCTCGACCCCTGGGGCCGTTCTAGCTTTGAGGTCTTTAATGATTGATAAAGCTAACGAGGGACGGGCCTATTTCGTTGAATGACGTTCCAAGGGGAAGCTTTAAACCGTTGCAATCCGATGCACTCTGAGAATGGTGGAGGTTTAGGATAGATGAAGTGCAAAATATTGATTGCTGTGCTCTTTTGCCTGATGGCTTTGTCCTTTTTGCTCAGCTCTACGGTATTTGGGCAGGGATGCGGCACAAACCCTCTGGGCGACACATCTGGAGATACCGACTTTTATGTAAGCAAGAACCAAAATCTGGGTGGGTCCGGCATATCGTCGCCTGCACAATCCGCTTCGGCAAAGGCCGTTGTAACTCTGGGAGCCGTTGCCAAGGCGAACAAGAATGCCACGATCTTGAGCATAAATCAGGACAAGGCCAGTCCCCAAAGTCCGGGAACGGCCATAGTCTGGAAGATAGAGGCGTCTAATCCCGATAATGAAAAGATGCTCTACAATTTTCGGCTTATGGGACCTGCGACCATTGGACAGCCTACAGATGAGACCGGCTGGATAGCCGAAAGCTCCTGGACCTGGAATACTACAGACAGAGATGCTGGAGAAAACCAGGTTGAAGTGCAGGTAATGCGTGCCGGGTCCGCTGGAATTGAAGACAGCAAAGTGCAAAGCTACGTTATTGCAGCAAATTCTCAAAATAAAGATGCTCATCCAGAATCAAAAACTTCCGACCCCATTTTGGACGGGCCGAGACTTGCACCCGACGAGAGGTCGCGCATAAACCCAACAACCAGCGGGCCCAATATGCAAATGCCCGATACAAAACCTAAGCCCCTTACACAGGCAATTGTAGAAACAGCCGCGGCTATGCCGGTACAGGTCGATCCGCAGGAGCCCGAGTTTATGGAAGTGGAGGGCAAGTGGACGGTAAAGCTGGGGAATGCAGGCGCTACCTTGAACCCCCTCACACTCATTCAGACAGGAGAGAGCGTCATGGGCATGGGGACTCTCAATGAGAATAACACGTAGCTTCAAGTCAGCACCAAGGGTTCTGTTTCCAAGAATGCCATGAGTCTTGATGCGTGGACTATAGTTAGCGAATACGGGAACAAGATAGACAAGCGCATCGAGATCAATCTGGTCAAGGTGGACCGGGTCATCTCCGGAAGCTATGAAATGTATTCAGGCGATGAACTGATAGGCAAAGGAAATGCCACAGCCAGCAGATTTGCGTCTTGAATCAAGGAGGATCACAATTGAAGAGCCAGTTAATTGTATGCATGGTATTGATCTTAGCTACACTCGCCTACCCGGCCTTTGCAGGCTGCGGAAAATGGGTAATTCGAGATAATACCGATTTTCTGAAAGACCCGATCTTCGACGATGCAGTGGCGTCCTCCACCGGGAGCAGTGCCACTGTAAATCCGGACGGCACGGCGAAAGCGGAGAATGAGACGGTAGAAAATAGCGAAATATCGGCTGTCGCAAAGAAAAAGGCCCCCACCATTGACCTGGCAGGAAAGTGGAAGGTCAGTCTGGAAAAGAGCCAGGCAGAGCAGAATATAATCGATTTGATATTGATCCAGACCGGTGACCGGCTGCAAGGTTACGGCACCCTTTTCGAAGGGGGTTTTGATAGTCCCGCCACCGCCACAGGCTCCATAACAGATGATGGCATAAGCCTGGATGTAAAATTGATCCAGCAGAAGAAGGATTACAGGCTGGATATGGCTCTCGTCAGGAGCGAGCTGGAAGGCAGCTATGAGCTCTATGATATGGAGAAGCTGGCGGAAAACGGCAATGCCACAGCCAGCAGATCCGGTTCCTGAGCATTATTATTTGTGATAAGGCTCACCATGCATTATGCGAAAGCTTCTATAGATCTGCTCCAGAAGAATTATTCTCATCAGTTGATGGGGGAAGGTCATTCTGGAAAAGGAGAGGATAAGGTCCGCCCTCTCTGTAACCTCCGGCGCCAGTCCCAGGGGGCCGCCGATCACAAAGGCCGTCTCGGTCTTTCCTTCCAGGATCATCTTGTGCAGCCCTGCTGCCAGCCCTTGCGAGTCCAGGGCCTTTCCCCTTCTGTCCAGCGCTATCACCGGGCCGCCATGCCGCTTCAGCTTATCGAGAATGGCCAGCGCTTCTTCCTGCATGGCTATCTTCTCCTCGGCCGGTGAGGCCGTTTCTTTAATGTGCGCCTCGGGTACCTCTGTCGTCTCCAGGC
Source organism: Methanothrix sp. (assembly GCA_026394505.1). Lineage (GTDB taxonomy): Archaea > Halobacteriota > Methanosarcinia > Methanotrichales > Methanotrichaceae > Methanothrix. The sequence goes on along the minus strand of JAPKYC010000189.1, from coordinate 451 downwards.
GAGCATAGGTACGAAGCCGGCGGGCATAGTCGGCTGCTGCATCCTGCCAGTACTTCTCCCGAAGTCGCCCCACTGCGATGATGCGAATAATCAGCGTCTTGCCTCCACGTTCTTCAGATAGAGCAGGCCAGTAGTCGTGGCTCTCCAGCCGCCTTCCGCCTGCTCGATCACCAGGGCCTTTTCCAGCATTTGCAGGTGGTACTCGGCCAGGGGAGCGCCAATATCCAGCTCCTTTTCGATCTGGCCATTGCCTCTTATGCCGCCGGCAATGAAACTTAGCATCTTTCGCCGCAGCCCCAGTTGCAGGACTTCCAGGGCGAAGCGATGATCTTCGGCGCTCTCCCACCACCTGGCCTCATTTTTGTCGTCAGAAGACATGTTTAAAAGAGCAAAAGACTTACTGCTTCTTCTCGTCATGTATCTCGCATGCACCGCTTCCGATCTCGCAGAC
>JAPKYC010000270.1 GCA_026394505.1 Methanothrix sp. | reverse complement strand
TTCTTTGGCCTTTTTCGCCGAATCTTCCGGAAAGGGTTCAATTAACCTTGAAGGAAACGATCTGCTGATAATACCCAAGATGAGCTTTGCAGAGAAGGTCAAAGGGATGGAGCTTTTTGACCGTCTTCCTGTCTATTCTCTCAACCAATCTATTATTGGCGCTTTTCTCTTTCCCCACCAGGGGGAGGCATCCAATGTCTCGGTGTGCATATCTCCCTTTAATCTCTCATCCTACCTCTCCGGCTATGAGGGGATTCAGGGCTTTAAAGGGAGGGAATGCGCGAAAAATTTGCCTGAATTAAATGGCAGCACCAAGCAAAGTGGCACATCATTCCAGTTCTCGATTAGCCGCAGCGGCATGTATTCACTGAATTTTGAAAATAAATCGAGTGTGCTTATATCTATGCCTTTGTTGATAACGGAAGGACAAATAGTCCTGCAGATGCCGAGCATTGTAAAGGCGGATGAGTTTTTTATTCCGATAAAGGTGAATACAACTGCGCCGGGCAATCAGAGCAAGCTCTTCGCGGCTATTATGATATCTCGAAGAGATTATGAAAACGCCAGCCTGGGCATGGCAATAAATGATACTTCAAACAGTTACGACCTTACTCTGTCCTTGGGCTCCCAATCTCTGCAGATACAGGGTCCGCTTAAGATCTCCACCGAGCTTCTCATGAATATGCTGCCCCTCCTGCCCGTAAACAGTGCCGTGGGCCTGCAGGAATCAAACCGACCGGGAGTTGATCTCATCCTCCTCGCGGATAAACCCTGGGAGAAGGGAGAATACATATTGACCTGTGCGGCATATTCACCGGGAAAAGGCTTGCTGGGCATTAAGCAGAGCGAGGTCGAGGTAAATTGAGAATCCTCGCGATTTCTTGTATCTCCTTGTACATCGCGAGCGTAAACTGATTGCATAGGCAAAAAGTGAGAGCTTTCTCAGCTTTCACTCTGGCTTCTTTAGCCCAGACCAAAAACATGGGTCTCTCCAAAGTACTACTCATTCTTATGAAAGATATATAAAGGTAGATGTGCTTGATAGAACGGGTGTTCAAAATTATGAAATCTGTTTGGATTTTGGCCGCTGCTATGGCGGCCCTGATATTGCTGGCCATATCTCCAATGGCTCTCTCTCAACAATCGGATAGCAGCAACATAGCTGAGCTGGAAAAGCTATGGACGGAATTGAATGATACCATGACCAATCTCAGCCAGCAAATAGACAATTTTGACAAAGCCAATGCAACGATTAATTCCAGCAAAGAACTAGTGGACGGAGTATGGCAAAACGTTATTAATTACACAGCCAAAGACGGTACCGTATTGAAAGAATACCTTGACGCAAATAATCAAACCAACAGCACCATGCTGATCGTGCCGGAGACCCCTCTAACTACACTTGCAGCCAGCAAAGGTGAGGTCATTTTGACCATTCTTGCCAGTCCAGTTCCCTGTCAATGGATATTAGTTAAGAAGAGTGCGGGTGGGTTTCCCAGAATTTTAGAGCTCTATAATCCCTGCCGAATGGTGAAAATGACCACCACGATAGAAGCAGATGGTACCAGGACCATCGCAATCCAGGATTACAAAAAGTCGAAAGACAATACCCTCGTTGTTGTATTTCATCGCGACGGCACAATAACAAGGTATGTTGAGACGCGTCCGGGTCTGCCTCCTGAATGCACTTGGTGCCAAAACACTCACCAGTATGAATGCAAAGAGAAAAAAACTACGCCTTAGTGATATTTGGCCATAATTTTTTATTATGATCCCTATTGAAGTGCAAGAGGAGATGTTCGGTTGTCAAGATATCTGCTGATATTGCTCTTCCTCATGGCAGTTTATTGCCCTGCGGTATGTGGCCAGATGATGTCCAACGGATTTGGTTTAGCCAGCTTAACTGGGGATTTCTCAGATAAAGGCATTGACATCAATGGTGATGGAAAGCTGGATTATCTCAATATAGACGTGGGGGTCAATATCATCGTCCCTGGGGAATATAGCCTCTACGGATTTTTATATGACAAAGAAAATAAAGAAATTGTCTGGTCGGCGGATCACAGAGCCTTTTCCGATGGCAACCATACTATGCAACTGGCATTTGATGGCAAGACGATAGAGAAGAGCAGGTTGAATGGGCCCTATCGCCTGGGCAATATCTCCTTAAATTGGGGCTCTGCGAGCATGGGCTTGATACACTGCGGCAGGCTGGACGATGCTTATACGACCGCCTATCATAATGCCAGCGATTTTATCGACCCGGCTGATAATGACAAAATTCTTTCCGGAAAAGGCAATGGCAATCTACTCGTGACACTATCCATAAAAACCACGGTGCCAACCTTCTCGGGGAGGTATATGTATGACATTGTGGGATTGAACATGCCACCCATATCCTCGCCAATTAAGATATCCAGTTCCAATGATAAAGGATATAACCTCAGCATGCCAGGTATTTTTATACCGGGCAAGCCCAACAATTTCACGATCGTTGCCGGCAAGGTGAAGAACATCAATGTAGGCGTGATGAAGCTGCAGGGAGATATGCAGCGCATTTGGGTCAGCTCTCAGTTTCCGGCGGACGGTTTGGGAGCGGCCCGGGCGGATACCGATCTCATCTCGCCGATGGGATCCTATCACGTTAAGATCTTCGGAGATGCCGCCGAAAATGAGACTGAGGTTGATTTGATGATGTCTGTGGAAAAGATGCTGATTATTAACGGGCCTTTCAATCTTGTCATCAACACCACGGGATTTCCAGCCGGTAGCTACAGAGTCAGTGCCAAAGCTCTGCATGGGTCCTTTAGCTTTGACGAGATCGACTTTAGGGACCAATGAGTTTGACGGAAGGGAGATAAATGCGGGGGAAAGCAGTGGGATTCGCGGCTATGAAGTGGATCTTTATTCTGACCGCAATTTTTATATCGGTTGGTTTTGCCTTTGAGCTGTCGCCGGCAAATCCGGCACCAGGACAAGAGGTGACCTTGACCGGAACGGCAAAGCCAGGGGAAGATCTCTCTTTTCAGTCCAGCTTCACCATGAATCTGCCTGTCGCGGGAGGAGAGTATGTATATGAGACAACTGTCCTGGTTCCCCAAAAACCCAACCGCTTCACGGTATCGGCTAATAACGTGCAGGACTTCAATGCCGGAGTGAAGTTTGGCATCTGGATCACCAAGAGTTTCCAGGCCAGCGGCGGAACGGCCCGCATCTCCCAGGCAGATGTGCCGCCCGGCAGATATAACCTGAAGATGTTTGGCAAAGCCTTGCCCGGTTCCACCCAGGTCCCCGTAAATATCGAGGCCCAGACGCAGGTGCAGGCAGACTCGGCCGGCACATATAAACTGATCATCGATACCTCGGGCATACCGGCGGGAGATTATCGTATACAAGGGGCGGGAGATGCAAAGACCATCCGTCTGGGAGGTGGCTCTGCGTCTGTTTCGCCAACAATTGAAGGGATTGAAAACGAAGCACCATCGGAAAAGCAGGTGCCAAAACCGGTGGAGATCAATCGCGAGATCGTCGAGTGGTATGCCGGTCTGATTGGCTTCAAAATCAAAAACTCCAGCCAATACGACGAAGCAGAAAAGCTCCTTAAAAAAAGGCTCTCAGGAGGCTATTGGAAGATAATTGCCAAAGGAGAGCCCCTCACTGAGGAGGCAGGCGACTGCCTGCAGAAATATTGCCTGGTGAGAGGCACTGATGCCTGTGACGTATGCAGAGAGAAAGATATAATCTTAAAAGGTGGCCAGCCCTCCCAGCAATTGAGTAAAAGCGACACCGGCCTTCCCGCGGTCCCCGGCAAGCAGAGTTCATTTGAGTCCGGAAAACCAGAGCAAAGTAAAGGCTTTTTAAGCATGGTCGCTGATTGGATTGGGGGACTACTAGGCATGCTGCTCGTGAGGCTGTGAACGATATCAGATAAGATGATGAAGACCCCGTCCGACCTGTTGGCAGCAGTAATTGTAGCATTAGCGACACTGCTCTTTACCCTGACGCCTCTCTCCGATCTTCCAGTGCGTATACCCCTGGGCCTGGTTATGGTGCTCTTTGTGCCGGGCTACACCCTCATCGCCGCCCTTTTTCCCAAAAAGGCGGATCTGGAAGGAATCGAGAGGACGGCTCTCGCCTTCGGCCTGAGCATAGCGGTGGTGCCGCTCATTGGCCTTGCCCTCAACTACACACCATGGGGGATCAGGCTGACTCCAGTGGTCGTCTCCCTGGCCATATTCACCATAGTCATGGCGGCTGCGGCCTACTGTCGGCGCATGAATCTGCCGGAAGAGGAGAGGTTCACCCTCCATTTTCGCGAGACTATTAACACCTGGAAGACGGAAATTCTGGCAGACGAGAAGAGCCGGCTGGATAAAGCCCTAACGGTAATATTAATAATAACCATATTTTTATCCATTGCCGCCCTGGTCTACGTGATAGTGACCCCCAAGCAGGGCGAGAAGTTTACGGAGTTTTATATCCTGGGGCCGGGCGGCAAAGCCTACGACTACCCGACAAGAGTTCAGGTAGGAAATAGCAGCAAAGTGATTGTGGGCGTGGTAAACCACGAATACGTGCTGGTCAATTACACCATGAGCATTTCCCTGAACAACACCCCTATGAATAACACTACACCTAAAGACAATTACAGGGACGATTTCAGGTTCATCTATCCAATATTACGCATGAATCTGACGCTTCTGCACAACGAGACCTGGGAAAAGCCGGTAAGTTACGTCATCAATCATACCGGCGACTTGCAGAAGCTGGAGTTTTTGCTCTACAAGGAAGGAAACTTCACCAGCTCTTACAGGGATTTGCATCTCTGGGTGAATGTATCCCAAAATGGATTGAATCCGGCGGAAGATGCAATGTACCTGGCCAGGGCCGGGTTTGCGGACCGAAAATAGATGGGAAAAGGCCAGAGCAGCTGTGGTATGAAAATGCCTGCATAGTGACTGCAAAATACGCTCACCACAAAGCCACAAAGGCACAAAGAACTCACAAATAAAATTATGAAACATATTCAAGATTTTTTTTGTTCAATCGTCTTTGTGGTGAAAATCGTAATTCATAGGTTTAGTCAAAAGGTAGGTCCTTTTGTCCATCCGAGGAATAAAATCGTTCCTTAATTTTATAATATTATTAAATTGCAAAATTAAATCAGATGCAGATCCTGAAAAGGCATGAGGACTTTGCCTTCAATCTGAATGTGCCTTTAACCTCCTGGATTTCTGCAAGCTAATCCATTTATCTGGGGAACATTGAGATTGTGTAGTCCCGAAATTATTTCGCTTCCCATATAAGCCTGGATGCATAGTTCAGGATATGAAATTGAACAAGACGAAGGTTCGCGATATCCTTCGTCAAAAACACAAGGTACAGCTACAAAAGAGATTGCGCGGGATGTTAAGGTTTCACAAAGAAGGGTCCAGCAGAAATTCAAAGATCACCCAAAAAATATGTTATCAAGCTAATATTAGCCAGAGTGAAGCATCCCCAGACGAACGGAAAGTTAGAACGGTTTTTCGGAGAATACGAGAATCATAGGTCAGCTTTTCGTTCATTCGAAGATTCTATAGGCTGGCACAACGATACAGGGATATTTTTAAGACGGAAAAAAGCTAAATAGAATCAGCCAAAGGCGTAGCGAGGTGAATGAATGCCAACGAGTAAGAAACAGATGGAGAAGCTGAACAAAGCGAAGAAGGCCAAGGCAGAAGAGCTTTCGAAGCAGGCAGCTTCGGGTAGCGAATCCGCCAAGAAGAAGCTCAAGAAGCTCGAGAAAAAGATCAAGTGAGCCGCCTGGCCTTTCCACCTATTTTTATTTTCTTTTTAACTTGACTTATCCAGATTACATCTTAAGATTAGTCCTCCATAGAAGCACTTAATTATACTATCAAAACATAAATCTTCATTAATTTAATTTTTATAGCAATACCCCGATGCTTGCATCGGGGATAAAGGGCATACGTATTCAACCTAGGTTTGGATCTGCTTAGCCTGGTTCCACATTCATGCGGCGGCGCCTTGGATGCCCCGATGCTTGCATCGGGGTGCGCCGCCGCCGTTTCACTGTACAGTTTTTTATCCAAAGTCAATAGAGGGACTCGCTCTTTTTCTGCCAGGGCTAAAAAGAGGGAATCATAAAAGGACGCTGTAGTAACAATCGAGATATCATATGCCTTCGCCATCATATCCTGCGCTCTGACGACATCGCACGCCTCGGAGATAAAGGTCTGACATTTCTGCAGAGCATTGAGAGTTAGATCCCTATCCTTCCCGAATAGAGTCACCTGTTTCCAGGCGACGTTTCCAACCTCAATCACTGCCAGGTCCAGAGTGATCAAATCCGGTTTGGTGACTGCATCCAGAGCTCTTTGAGAGGCATCCTCTTTGAAAAACATAGCTGCCAGGATATTTGAATCCAAAGCAACCTTATCAAGCATCTCGATCCTCCCGTATCATCTCCGCAGCACCGATTGCATTGGGCTTTTGATGCTTCCACAGTTCCTGAGCCTCGGCCAGGAGCCTTTCTTTTTTCTTTTCCCGAACCATTCTCTCCACGGTTTGCTTGATCTCTCCCTGCCAATTGACATCAGACATCTCATCCATCATCCGGCGTACACGGTCTTCAATGCGAACGCTATAAACAGCAGTTGACATATAATGATGTTTATCACAAAAGTATATAAGATTTTTCTGCAGCTCGCCCGTCCGCCCATCACCAGCACATCTTCGCCTCGGGCAGCGCTTGTTCCAGCCGCCCGTGGGCCGGGTCGTCCGGGACTGGCTGTGATGTAATCAGGGCGGGCAGGAGGTCGGTCGGGCCTGAGGTCGGGATGAGCTGGCCTGCGACTGGGAGGCTTTTCAGTGGGCTGGATTTTAGGAAGCTGTGGTGATTTGCGGTTACTATTAGCCGATAATTATGGGCGAACAATTGCGAATATAACCGCAGAGGCGCAGAGCACGCGGAGGACGAACGGACGGAGACGACTATTGCTCAAAAGCTGTGCGCTTTTTTTAGTGTTGACAAATAAGTAGATTGCGCGGCTCTGCGAACTCTGCGGCTCTGCGGTTAATAATCGTCGCTGATTGCGATGCCATCGGCAGCCGTGCCCGGCAACTCCTCGGATGTGGTCGCTGCCTTGCCCGGCTCCCGGTTGCGCTCGTGGCCACTGCCTGTGGGCCGGGCCGTCCGGGGTTACTGCGCTATCGTCAGGGCGGGCAGGAGGCCGGTTGGGCCTGGAGTCAGGTGGAACTGGAGCCTTTTAGGGGGCTTTCTCTGTGTCTGGATTCTTTGGAAATATATAGTCGCCGCTATGCAACCATCTGGATCGAAGCTTTGATCTTCTTGAACGGCAAATAATAATTTATGCGTATTGAAGATCTCCGGAATAAAAAGCGAGAGGAGATTCTAAAGATTGCTGCAAAGCATGGCGCTCGCAA
>JAPKYC010000265.1 GCA_026394505.1 Methanothrix sp. | reverse complement strand
ATCGAATGTACTTTTTTGCCACTGGTAGGAATAGTCTCCAAGAGGGTCTACGGCAACGCTAAAGATCGCTGTATCTCCATCAAGAAGCTCCTGATATTCTGGCTGGACATCGAGGGAATAGTATTCATTCAGAGAAGTACTGTCGTAATCAAATCCACATAAATTTGAGACTATTACTAAATAAGTGCCATTATCTGAGCAGTCAAAATCGGATATATTCAATGTGGAAGTATTAGCTCCGGAGATATGACCTCCATCTTTCAGAAGCGTTGCCCCATAAATTCCATAGCCACCATAGTACTGATGTGATGTATAGGCGTAGGTGGCCTCGCCACCACCATGTCCTTTAAACCACTGGTAAGTCAGTCCCGAGCCGGATGCACCAACTTTTAATGTGGCGGTTTCACCGGGGACTACTTGACGTTCTAGGGGGGCAACATCGAACGTATCTATGGAAGGCGGTATGCATCCCTCCTCCTGAGTTGCGATAAATGACACTACCATGTGGTAGACATGACCGCCACCCAATGGCTCATCCTGCCAGCATATGTCCTGATTCACGACGACAGGGATGTGTAGCTCGCCTTCTCCTCCATTTCCTTCGAGGAGGATTCCTCCTTGGGAGAGGTCCACATCATGCCCGATCAGCCCGTTCACATTTAAGTCTCTAAAATTAGCACTAATCTTCATGGCCGAATGAAGCTTCTTTCCAGGGGCTGCATAATAAAATCCGTCGCCCATGCTACCTTCAGCCATGCATCCGTCGTTGTCACGTGTCTGAGCAGAGACGGTGATGCTCCACGGTTGACTTGAATTTACTATCAAATCTTCATGCTGGGTATTTGGATTAGTTCTCGGATCTAAATTCCAATTCAGATCGAAAGAAGGCACTGTTATGGAGATCTGTGGGTCTGAACTTTGACCGGCTCCCAAGGCTAAATAGAATACAGCCAGGGTTCCCATGAAGAGGGTTGTGAAGACTAAAATATTTGCAAAATGTTTGCCGCGCGAATTTTTTGCGAATATAGATTTTCACCCTCCTTATTATCTCTCATCCGACAGCAGTGTTAATCGATTCTATTTGAAATAGATAAATGTTATGATTGTCTTTCTTTTTTGAGGCTATACTCTGAATAGAGACCGATTGAAACGCCCATGAGCCCAGGCAGGGGCTCACACGCGACGGATGGGAAACGAGATCTATCGACATGATAATTCAGTTTCCCATGGGAAACCCGAATTACCGGTTCGAAGGGAATTCGTTAAACTGATGCGCAAGTTCGATCTTGATTTTTATCGAAATACCCCGATGCTTGCATCGGGGTGTGCCGCCGCTGTTTGACTCTTTGCTGGAATTGTGTTTCGGGTAGTAGACGTGAAGGACCTCTCGATGGAAGATCCATCGCGAACAACTCTTTATTGCTTTATCTCAAACTCGACCTCCTTGGTTGCCAGAACCGTGCTGTCCTCCAGCTTCACTTGAGCGCTCACTTCGTAGACCCCTGGTTTAAGCACGCTTGATGGAATAAGTTCGAATTTGGCGAGCCTCGAGCTAGATGGATTTATCGAGGAGCCGCTTCTGGAAGTAGCATTTGCCAGGATTTTGCCGTCTTTGTCCTTGAGGACCGCTTCGGCTACTGTCTTGTAGTGAATGTTTCCAGTATTCTTGAATATCAAAGTCAGATTCTGCTCTTTGGCAAGAGTAGGCTCATCTACTTTGAGACTTGTGATATCACCTGTTTTCACAAGTTTGGATCCAGATACGGTCAGAGCTACAGGAACCTGGATCTCGGCCAGTACTCCTACGCTCTTATTCCCTAGAGGGGCGCTCTTGAAAGTAACCAGAGCATATCTTCCCCCGTCGCCGATCTTCTCTGGAACAATGCCCACCAGAATGACCTTCTGGGAGCCCCCTGGATCGAGGTGGAAGCTTGTAGGCGAGACATTCAGGAAAGACCTGGCAGAGTACGAACCTACATCATCATCCTTCTTGACGGAGAGGTATGTTCCACTCAGAGTCTGGTTCATCCCTGTCAAATCCACGACGAGGTCCATAGGGGCGTCCGATTTTCCCAGGCTAACCAACATCTCGTGGTGGATAGTCTCTCCGAGCGTGACACTTGCCACAAGGGTCGCTCCATTGACCCCGAGAGCTGAAGAGAGCGGCAGGGCAAGGAAGATTATCACGCTCACTAGACAGGCAGCTATCGTCAGATTGAATTTCATTCTCGTTTCCAACTCCTTTTCATTAACATGAACTGCAAAAGACGCAGGCTAATAAATAAGGTATAGCGATATGTTTTCTTGATATTATTCATTTGCGCTTACCGATTTCTCCTCGTACATTTTAGTATGCCATGCTGCCGGTGAATGTCACAACAATGCGGTACACGTTTGTTGGACCGATTCTTTGATCACTTAGTTCTACCCGTTGTTTGAATTGGATAGGCCATTGCATGTTGTTTCCGTAATTATAATTAGTCGGAAAGATTGTTTGATCTTGATCTGTGAGTATTCTATCGTATGAAGCCGCCAAAACGTGCATAGGATCGATAAGCTCTTTATGAGCCCAAGGATGATTTCTAAGGTACCCATCCACACTGTTCCACTCTGACATTTTGCCTTCTGGATGGTCGGACTTTACCTCTACTTTCCATGGGCCGTTTGCATTTACTATGAGATTTCCACTCACTACGTTATCCCCAGGAATAAGAGATAATTGAACATGCGATAAATCTACCGTCAAATCGAACACGTCTTGGATGTTGCCTTCGATGGTAGTATATCCTGAATTTGATGCAACACTAAATCCAACTAGGATAACAACGGCAACAAAAATGGCACCAGCAATTTGGAACTTCATTATCTTCCCTCTACACCCTAATGTATCATTCTGCCCAATTTAGTATTGAATGAAGCCTGTGAAGGTCACAACAATATGGTATCGTCTTGGAGGATTGATTCTCGTATCATAAGTGGGATCAACTTCCTGTGAGAAAGTGATTGCGTAAGGAGGGATTGATACCGGGCTTGTCCCTGAATCTATAAGATTTTGGTCTTGATTCGTAAGTGGCACATCCTTATTTGTCATCTTGACATGCATGGGGTTGGTAAGGCTTTTTCCTCCTGTTACATAACCAGCCGAATATTCTTTCATCTTGCCGTCACTTTGGTCGGACTTGACGTTCACGCCCCATAAATTATTTGAAGACACCACGAGAGTTCCATCAACCGTATTTACGCCTGAAATTAAATTCCAACTCCCCGTATTGGACGGCGGTGTCACATCGATTTGATCTCCAATATCGCCTACGATTTCCGTGCTTGCAGTACTGGTCAATGTAGCAGCGCAGAGCCCAATCAGGAGAGACATAATTGTCAAAATGGCAATCCCAATTCGAAGTTTCATTATCTTCCCTCCAAATAATTCTCAATCAATAAGCATTAAAATTGGTGTAGCACACTTGCGGCTAAATAAAACTTTCGGGCAATGTGTCTCAATTCGGGTTCCGGAAGTATCTCATATAAACCCACCTTTGCAACCATAGAATTCCCATTCCGGACCCCCCCTAAAAAAGGGCAATAATTTCCGACCAGGGTATTCCCTGGCGAGCCAGGGTCATTAATCTGGCAGAGGTGGTTGGCCTACGCAATGTGTTCTTTGTTACGCATGTAGTGATCTTGCACTCCAAGGACAGTTTAGATCCCATAATTATTGGCGATTTTGGAGGGGGGTCCGGAATGGGAAATCAAAGACAAGAGATCCAGCAAATTGGCAGCACAAACAGGAGAGCAAGTAATCGAATTTGAATATATAGTCATGCAATAGCTTGATGAAGTAACGATTTCCGAGCATACATTTCTCGCACCTTTTAGTATTGGGTCGCGTACGTGAACTGCTGAAAAGTGCTAACAAGCGATGCAATGGACGTTTACTGTCAAAATGAATCCCATGTATTCGATTCTCGTGATGATTTTCAGTATCCTTCACACACGACCTAGTATTGAATGCCGCCAGTGAAGGCCACAACAATCTGGTATACATGCCCGGAAAATAGCCCCGTATCTGTAGCATCTATCAGCTGACTAAGTTCGACCCTATAAAGCATATCGGTTCCAATGGTCACTTCATCGGAGATGAGATCCTGATCTTCATTGATGAGAGTTACGTCAATTGATCCATATGCGATATGCATCGGATTCTTTAGAGATTTCGGATTGGCTACATAATTTACACCATCGAACTCCCTCATTTTACCATCAGGGCCATCGGACCTTACTTTTACGCTCCAGGGGAAATTATTGGAGGTTAAATTGAGATCTATTTCCTCGCTCATGGTCTGGCCAGGGGTAGCGGTCCACGTTACGGCCGTGGGTACTGTCAATTCGAATACATCGCCTATGTTGCCCTCAAGTACGGTATCTCCCGTATTCGATGCAGCGCCAAATCCAATAAGGGCCATCATCGCTATAAAGATAGCTCCAACAACTTTAAGCCTCGTGGTTTTCATAATCTCAATCTTACTTCATTATTAAGTATTGAAGAGCAATACATCTTTTGCTGCTTAATAATCTTTTGTCAAATCAGAGGACCATTCTTCCATAATCAATTTCATCACTCGATTCGTGTGGCTATATTTACCTAAATTCAAGAATGGGGGCGAAGAAATTAAGAATAGAGAATTGATTAGGTCTTTATTTTAAAATTGGTCTCCTTTGCTGCAAGAACTGTGCCATTCGCAAGCGTCACCTTGGCTTCCACCGTATAGGTGCCCGGTTTGAGTTCTGATTCTGGAATTATCGAGAATTCCACTATCCTCCTGGCAGTGGGAATGACCGATCCCATAATCTCCGGCGATGCTGTTGCCACTACACTGCCTCTATTATCTTTCAGAAAAGCGGTGGCATTGATCCTGTAGTGATGGTTGCCAGTATTCTTGAACACCGCGGTGACGTTCTGCATCTGGGATGAGATAGGCTCCTCTATGCTGAGGTTCTCAATTTCACCGCTTTCCACGATCTTTGAACCTGAAATGGTCAATAGAACCAGGGTATTGATTCCTAAGGCGATGCCCACCCCCTGTCTATCTGTCGTGGCATTTGGCATGAGGCGCACTGAGATTATTGCGTATCTGCCCCCGTCTCCTCTTGGCATGGTGGCTTCGATCTCAACCTTTTGGGATGTTCCAGGCTTTATGGTGAATTTCTCTGGAGATACTCTAAGAAATTCTTTGGCGGAATAGGGAGCAATATCTGGATTCTTCTCTAAGCCGCGATTTGGGCCTCTTGGGTCTTGATACCAGTCGAGCAAAATCACATCTATTCTCTTTGGAGCAGGTTCATCAGCACTTAGGCTAACTATAATATTATAGCTAACACGCTCCCCCCGTGGGGCCTCCGCCTCGAACTTCAATCCCGAGGTCGATAGGCGAGCTGCAGCGGGGGCGATTATTAGGGCAAATATGATTACTATCGCGATCATTGAAATGCTTGATCTCTTCATTTGATTCCTCAGGTTTCAGGCCATCTCATTCAAAGTTGACAATTTCATTTCGTGGCGACTGCGTTATTTCTCTGCTTGGGGCCTTCCCAGAATTAATGGTATCTAAATTGGAGTTATCTGCAAGAGCGTAATGCCTGAATATTCACCAGGCAAATCCACATCTGGATTAACTGTTTGCTTGAAGTATACCATTTGCTCATAAGATCCATGCGCATAAGGCCCCCCGGAAAATGGACTCTTCATATCCCTATAATCACCGCCTGGCAATTTAATTAGCAACGGTTGAGATAAAGGGTTAGTATGATCTACCCATTTCATATGACCGGGAGATGGATTCAAATCGTCGGGATCGCTTACATCAATGGTGAAAGAAGAAGCACCAACACAAGAATAGGTAATCGTAATATTACCCTCGTAAATATTGGATCCTGACACCAGTTCCGTCAAATACGTGGGAACATCCGGTACTTCAATTGACGAACCCGGAAGATTCAATGTGACCGTAATTAATCCTTGATCCGTCGCATCTCCAACCATTATCATCAGGCCTATGGTTAAAATCACCGTCAGCGTCTTCATGCTGAACATAATAAATCCCTCCAGAGACTTTGCCGAGCTATGGCAAATTTATTTCTAAATGAGCAACTAATATTTAATAGTTCCCACTCATCAAGCTTATGTCGCAAGTATAGATCGTGAGGGTTAGTCCTTGTCAAAGGTATCCATTGCCAGGAGGATTAACATACACAACCAGTTTATAATTCTTGGTTGGAGACTCTCCATTTCCTTCTCCGGTCTCTGAATACTCATCTTCCGAATCTACAGACACCGTCTCCTCTCCCGGATGCATGCTTGGGTCATCCTTCAACGTCATGGATTTGGTCTGCTCTCCGTTCTGAACCAGGATGCCATAGCTACTTCCGTCGTAGCTGTTGAGATCGAAGGTGACCTTATCGTTCGGATTCAGGCTGTATTCGCCATTGGCAAAGGTCTGGCTCTCTCCCGTGGCAGTAGCGGTGCGCTCGATTATGATCACAAGCTGGCCAGGGTTGCTGTTGTCATTGGTGCTGAAGGAAAATGTGCCCTGGTCAAGATCGAGGTGCAGGCTAAGCGTTCCATCCTGCTGTATGCTGGCACTCTGGATAGTAAATGTAAAGCTCCCGATAGGGGTGCTTATTCCCAGTACCAGATTGACGGTCTTGGCGGTTCCCAGGTTCTCTGTACTGAGCTTCACATCCAGGACATTCCCGGTATGCGCGACGTCCAAGCGCGCCACCTCGCCAGCCTCAAGCTCCATGCCCTGGGCCTGCGCGAAGAAGTCGGAGCCTATCAACACCAGATCCATGCTGCCCCCATCCCCTGTCCCAGTGACGCTGCCTGAAGGCTGACCATCATCGAGAGTGGTGATGATAGGCGCATGATTCACGCCTCCTGGGTCGTCCAGGAACTTAAGGAAGGTTACATTGGCGCGGGGAATCTCGTTCACGAAGTCACCCGAGGGCAGGAGGCCCGTCCTCTGGCCGTTCTTGTCGGTAACCAGGAGGCTGGCGTTGCCGTCCGCCCAGAACTGGACCCGGTCTCCACCCAGGATGGCACCCTTGGTGTTGGAGATGTTGATGCTGCCGTTGTCACAGAACTCGCATACCTGTTTCTGCAGCCTGAGGGGAATGGCGACGATCTCCAGGCTCTTCGTGCTCTCGTTGCCGGAGTACAGCGATTTGGTGGCTTTGGGATTGACCGATGCCTGATACCTCCAGGTGTTTTCGGTCCTGTTTATCTCCACAGCCCTTGTGGCTCTGGGGTAGTTGTTGTCGTATACCAGGATTTTAGCCGTCCCGTTGCTGTTGTTCTGAATCGCAAAAGGAGTTATGGCGTGCCCGCCATTCCCATCCGGCCGGTAAAGTCCCAGTGTCCACCACTCCGTTACATTGCGGCCATTCTTGAACGCATCAATTAGGGTGTTCAGAACCGCATCTGGTGAGTCCTTCACCCGGCGGGAGTTGCCAGGATAGGTGACCTGTGTGGCCCACCAGTAGGCGATCTCCCTCTGGATCTCAACATTCTGGAATGAGAGCTGGCTCGCCTGGTTTGATCCGAAGCTACTCGGCGCTATCTGGCCACTGTATAAAAGAGCAGAGAGAACGGCCATGCCTTCGCAATGTCCATAGGCCATGGCCTTGTTCGCTTCATTCATCCAGGTCTTGGCAGGGGGCGAGAGGATGCACCTGCCTCCCGTGATGCTGGTGCAGACCGAATCTCCGAACATGCGCTGCATTGCACTGACATTCATGCCCACGGACGAGGAAGCATCGCTCCTCCAGTTTTCGAAGGCAAAGCCGTTGACATCAGGATGAAAGCCTGTGTCAAAGATCTCATCGGCCGGAGGCTGCCCGCTGGCACTCTTAGCCAGTAGCATAATCAGGATCATTATATGAAGTGCTCTCATATTTATTCCCCCGGATGGTCGGGATTTTTCTCCACTCTTCATCTCGGAAAGCCCGCACTCTTACAACTAAGGCTACAATCTCTCTTCATATGCGAATTTCCTCTATAAAAATGCTATCAAGAGTATTTGGGGTAGTCACCCATTTTTGTGTATTTGAGGCAAAAATAAGAGGTTATTTGGAATTCTCCTATAGATTTTCCTCGCCAGAAGCTGCCTCGATCTGAAGCTGTCGCTCACCTCTCACTTTCATTCATCGGAATTCCTTTGACTTTCTTGAATATATTCGCCAAATCCGGAGTCATATTCGTGGTCTGGTTGATCGTTTCGTTCAAGGTCTGATTGATCGTCTCATTCATAGTCTGGTTTAGAGTTGCGTTTTGCCCTGCCATCAAACTCTGATCAGTTTGGCTGGTAGTCTCTGCAAAGACCATCGCAAGCGAGATAAAAAAAATTGCAGAGATTAGCGCGAACCTCATTGCCATCTTGCTTCTCATCGGTTTGCACCCCTTTTATTAATAGTTAAAAATTACCATTCACTACTTCAAAGTAATAAATGTTCCGATAGATTTGCTGTGTTAATTAATTTTAGTGAGATTTTTTTTATGATTATTTTGTTAATATTTTCGTTCTTCTTATTAATATATTATAAAATTTAAATTTTAATCTACTTCGCCGAACATGTATTTGGGCTTAGGGGCTGAGACAGACTCTTCAGATATCCTCGTAATGAGCTTTGAACAGCCCAACGCTTTACATATTCATATTTCTTCTTCCACGACTTGGATCTCATTTTCAGATACTCTCGAACTTGTTTTGCATACAAAGGTGAGTATATCCATATCGACCCGGAAGCTCTCAGATGCTGCAATAGCTGCCAGCACCAAGAATAGTCCTGTTTGCGCATACGAGTATCTCAAAGTGCATTTCCTCTATGTCTAAGATTGAATGGCTCTCTTCAAGGCTCTATATGTATCAATCCGACCATGTCCGTAGATGAGAGAATGGCCATCTTTGTATTGCCCGTTCTCTGGATCGATCTTATCTGCAGTCTCCATTATTATATTTCGTGTTTCTGCAGAGCTGAGCTCAGGCTTGACCGATAATATCAATGCGGCTAAGCCGGAAGCAATCGAAGTGGCGCCAGATGTACCATCAAACTGGGAATTGGCGCCAATGCCATCCCTAGTACCGGTAGCTACCATGCTTCGGGCATTGGAGCCTCCACCGGAAGGTGCACAAACGGCCAGTTCTGGACCGTAGTTGCTATAGAAAGAATGTTTGTCTCTGCTATTGGAGGCTCCCACGGCAATAACATCCGGGTGGACAGCGAATCCATTGAGCCATTGCATATCATTCTTGACTCCATCAAGAGGCGAATTATCATTGCCAGCTGCAAAGAGGATGGTGCAGCCCTTATCATTTCTTCGACCTTCTGTTGCCACCTTCTGAATTATGGCGTTCATGGCCGTTGAAAGCGGGAAATATTCGGCCCTCGCTTTCCAACAGCAGCAAATGACGTCAGCATTCTGGATCATGGCATATTGGAATATGGCGACAAATAATCTATCGGTAATATCTGTGGGTATCATTATAGGCATAAATGCACACTTTGGGGCCAAACCCACAATCCCTTGGCAATCTTCTTCAGCAAGAGCTAGGCCGGCGCAGGCAGTACCGTGGCCATTGAAATCTAGATCTGCAGTGGGCGTGAAGGCATTACCCGTAAAATCCTTGGAAGCCACTATCTTTCCTGGGACGTTGAATCTCGGATCCTCCAAATCGAACCCATCGTCTATCAGGCAGATCACGATATCTCGTGATCCAGTTGTAATATCCCAGGCCTCTTCTGCTTTGATATCTGCACCGGCTATTGAGCTCAACTGATTTCCGCGGTTCTTCAAATACCACTGAAGCTTATATAGTGAATTTGCAGGCTGGTAGAGAAAATCCACTTTGAAGGCAATATCCGGCTCTGCGATTCTGATCTCCTTATACTGCTGCAACTTCAAAGCAATCTTCAAGGGATTTATGTTTGATTGTTTGGTGGTTTTGACTGAATAGCCATCAGGCAGGAAGTCCAGATCTTCCAGGACCTCAAGTCCAAATTCTTCAAGTATCTTTTCTCGTTCCATGGCCCTGGCTTCGGGCTTGAACTGGATGGTCATAATACCTGTGGGTATCACCTCACTGCTCACGTTTTCGCCCAGCCTATAGATGTGGCTGACCACATCTACATGCGGAGATGCCCGTAAAATTTCCATTGAATTATCCAATTTGGTGCGATCGTCGATTTCGAAGACGTCCATCTGGGCCACGCGCAAGCTTTCTATATGTCTTATTGAGACTTCCATAGAGCCGATTAGAGATTGCAGAGCATCTGCAGTCTTAGCGGTTCCATGTTTGAGGCGCAATGAAAATCTATCCGGCATCTTTTTAAATTCAACTTCCCTGCCAGATCTTCGCAATTTTATTCCGCCTGTAGATGTGCTCCTTTTTAAATTATCGAGAAATGCCATCAGTCATCATCTCCTAATTTCATTTGTAGGTTTCATAGGAAATATGTTTCGATTGATTACAATTGATCGAATACCAAGCAGGCTTTCTTTATCCCCCTTCCGACTATTGTATAGCAGCATGTGATTTTTCTATAACAATTTCATTGAATATTTCGCGACTAAGCAATCTACATAAAAGAGAGAAAGACTTAATTACTTAACCATTAAAAATGACATGCATAGAATGGTTACTTTAAGGATCCGCCTCTTAATAGTGATCGCTTTAGTAACGATCGCTATTGTTGATATATCCGATAGCCGCATGGGGAATCCGGATTATCCTCAATACGAAGTCATTGCGGCCGAGGATATTCCGGCAAAGATCAATGGCAGCCAAGTCAGCTATGATCAGGCATACATAGTCGGCGATTTAGATCTGGCCAACCGCGAATTTAAATCATTTAGAATCACGAATTCCGTAATTGAAGGTAATGCATCATTTTCGAACGTGATCTTCTCTGAAAAGACGGAATTCAAAAATACCTCGTTTCTCAAGAGCGCCCTATTTTATAAAACTAGGTTCAACGGAGAGGCCGGTTTCGAGAAGAGCCATTTTTATCAGGCGGCAAACTTCAGCGAATCCAGGTTCAGCGATGGTGCAACTTTTGATGGTGTGACGTTCGAAAAGCAAGCCATTTTCTTGACAGCTAAATTCGCCAATTTTGGAAGCTTTAATGAGGCCAAGTTCTGTGGGCCTGCCGAGTTCTATCTGTCTCAGTTTGACGGAATTTATGCTAATTTTGGGTCAACTCAATTTCGCGAAAAGGCGGATTTCGTGGGCTCTCAGTTCACTTCTTTTCTTTCGTTTGTTAAATCAAAGATGGAGAAGGATGCTGATTTTCATGCCTCGACATTCAGTGGTGGTGTAAATTTTGGGGAGATGACCTGCCAGGGATCGACCAGATTCGATCGATCGTATTTCGGCAAAGATTCGCAATTTTGCAGCATCAACTTCAGTAATAACGCAGACTTCAGGAGCGCCACGTTCGATGAGTCATCCTTCTTCAAGGATACAATATTTGGTGGTGATGCCCTCTTCGATAACGCACAATTCAATAGCCCCTCAGACTTTAACGGAACACGATTTGGTAAAGACCTTGCCATGAATAGCACTAAGATCAGCACAATGGTCTTCGATGGAGCGATCTTCAATTCCAGTAGCCGCTTATTTTTGTCCAAGGCGGACATCAATAGACTGATGATCAGATGGGAGCTGATCAAAAATATCCTGGTTTATGATAGTTCTGCTTACCTTTCTTTGGTCAGAAATTACAGAGATCTTGGGCTGAGTGAAGCTGACGACTGCTACTACCAATACAGAAAGATCACCCAGGACCTGAAAAGCTGGGAGCCATCCAAGATCTTGGATATTCTTGCCTACATTACTTGTGGATATGGTGTGAGAGTAGAACGTCCATTGCTATGTTCATTGTTTGTGATACTGGGATGCATGGCGGCTCTCTGGATCGGCGATGGTTTGAAACATCACGCGATCAAAGATCAAAAAACATCCATCTATGATTCATTATATTATTG
>JAPKYC010000188.1 GCA_026394505.1 Methanothrix sp. | reverse complement strand
ATTCAAAGCATGGCGGTCAATTTCCTCATAAATATAATTCAGAGTGGCGTTAAAAACATTGGGAGCGATTGCTGCCAATCCATTTTTCTCATCCTTCTCCAGAACGCCTGATGTTTCAGAAGCGGCCATCACAGCAAGCGGCTGTAGCATTAAAATGATTAAAATAATTATTATTCTCATAGACATCACCCAAGTAAGAATCAAAACATAATTATCCTGCTGCAATTGCATCCTCCTTAACCTATGACCAATGACTCAGAATCGAAATCTGATGCTTTGGGAGTTCAAGGGAGATTAGAGGAGAGACTGTAGCTCTTCTCTGCTGATTCCTGCATCCTTCAGAATCTGGAGAATGGTCCCTCTGGCTACATCCTGGCTGTGGAAAGGAACAGTGACCCGTCTCTTCGTCTCAGCATGCGCGAAGATGTAATGACTTCCAGTAACTTTTTTCAGTACGAAGCCTTTCTTTTCCAGTATGGCTATTACTTTTTTAGGAGAAAGAGGCGGCAGCCTAGGCATGAGCCTCCACAGTCACTCTGCACTCGATGAGGTCGTCCTCCACGGGGACAGCCTCGCCATCCTCAATGAGGCTCTCCACATAACCCGTGATTGCATCCCTGGACATCTCAATGGCCTCTTCCACGGTCTTTCCGTAAGTGACGCATCCAGGAAGTGCCGGGACCAGCACGGTATAACCTCCTTCAGGCTCTTTTCTAAGAGTGATTCGATAACTCAGAGTCCTCATAGTAGGAATAAACTACAGATAATGAAATATAACTTGCGGCCAAGTAATTCGCTCTGCAAGGGCGGCCTGTAGGCTGATCAAGGATCGTGCCATGACTGTGGAGCCTGGCCCGCATGGCCGGGTCCGGGAGCGGCCGGACGGGCCTGGCGATCGCAGGCGGAAAGCTGCACGGGGCCGGGCGTGCACGGCCAAGAGCGCGGGATTGAAATTGCGCATACTGTCGCTATATTTATGGCATATGTGGGGCTTCACCAGGAGGACAAGCCTGGGGATTTCGAGGCCTAGACAATTTCGTTTCAGTGGTCTGCTCAAGCTCCGCTCACAAATTGAGGAATGGCTAACACGACAAGTCTTTATTGCTGGAAATAGAAAACATTTGATTGAATCTGAAAAGAGAATCCCTATGATTGATAGAGAAGCGATAATGAGAAAGATTGACTCCCTCCCTGATGCGGATCTCAAGAAAATCTCTAAGTTCTTGAGTTCCCTGGAAGAGAAGCCAGATACTGGGAAGCAAAAAGCTGATGCCCTATCCGGCGTAATAGGCATTTGTGAAGGTCCCCAGGATCTGGCAGAGAAGCATGACAGCTATGCCTATTAACCGATCGATATTTGTGGATAGCTGGGCCTGGCTTGCGCCTGGCAAATAAAAGAGATAGCTGGCATCAGGTCGCTGCTAGAGGATATGAACAGATAAAGGCAGACGGTTGGTTCTTGGTAACATCTGATTATGTCCTAGATGAAGTAATTACCTCGTTATTCAAAAGGGTGAACTTTGATGGAGCGCTGAAGTTTATTGAAGCTCTGATATCTGATGCAAAGACAGAACAAATATCTCTGGAACGGATTGACGAGGAAAGATTCAATTACGCATGGATGCTTCGCAATGTCTATCGAGATAAGGCGGATATGTCCTTTACTGACCTGACCTCTTTTGTGCTGATGAAGGAACTGAACATATCCAGAGCATTTACAGGAGATCACCATTTCGAGATGACGAATCTCGGATTTGATATCTGGCCAAAGGAAAAGTGACCCGTCTCTTGGTCTCAGCATGCGTGAAGAAGCCATGATTGCAGAACTAAAGCCCGTATCTTCCTTAATAGATAACCAATGTGAGGTCATCGAACTTTGCCGGGATGGCCTGCAGCCTCTCGATCCGGTCAAAGGCCGTGGCCCTGGCAGGGAGCGGCCGGACGGGCCCGGCGGTTGCGGGCGGAAAGCTGCACGGGGCAGGCGGGCACAGTTAAGAGCGCCGGAATTGTCATGGCGCGGACGGTGGCGGGATTTGTGGCCGGGGGCTGGTAGCCTGAGGGGCTCGCTTTTAAGATTGCAGTCTTCCTGGTCCTCGGCCAGAAAAGAAGGGAGCAGTTTTATTACCATCGAGCGGAATCTACATTGACAGCCAAAGGGAAAGCGGAGAGTCGATGAGTGGCGGGCCCGAACAGGATTGATGCGTATGAGTGATGGATTGGTTGAACGACGACGGCAAGTGGACGAAGTGATGCAAAAGAACCTACCGCTCGGCGTGAAGCTCGTGCGCACATTGCGAGGGCACATGGACACGATCGGGCGGATCGCCTGGTCGCCGGACGGGCGGATGCTAGCGTCGCCTTCGATGGACAAGGAGATCCGACTGAGGGATGTCGAGACTGGTGAGTGCCTGACCACGCTGCATGGACATTCTGATAGTGTTTTTTGCGTAGAGTTTCATCCGGCAGGGAGTATAATAGCGAGCGGGAGTTTTGACAGAACAATCAAGCTTTGGGAGCTGGCTAGTGGCAAGCTGATCCGTACACTGTGTGGGCACCAGGGAAGTGTATTTAGCGTCACCTTCGATCCGGCAGGCCGCATGCTTGCAAGCGGGAGCAATGACAAAACAATCAAGCTGTGGGATCAAGCCAATGGCAAGGAGCTCAGCACATTGAGAGGGCACCAGGGATCTGTCTACAAAGTCGCCATTGATGCGAAAGGCCACATTCTTGCAAGTGGGAGCCTTGACCACACGGTCCGACTGTGGGAACTGACCCGCTGCATGCTGCTCCGTTCGCTGGAGGATCACATGGGGATGGTAAGTAGTGTCGCCTTCGATCCGATAAGCCGCATGCTTGCCAGCTGCCATGACAAAACAATCAAGCTGTGGGATCAAGCCAACGACAAGCAGCTCCGCACGCTGGAAGGACACACCGAAACTGTCAGTGACGTCTCCTTCTGCCCCGACGGGCGATTCATGGCTTCACAGGGAGTAGGTGGCGACGGTACCATAAGACTTTGGAAAACGGACACCGGTATTTGCGTCGCGACGATTTCGGAGTAAACTTCGGGTCTTTGGACTTCGGGTCCCGCCTTCCACCCACGTCTGCCGCTACTCGCGACTGTTGGTTCGGACCTCGACACTCCGGATGTTGAGCGTGGCCGCGTCATCCACATTTGGGAACTTGATCTCGATGTTCTGTCGGGCCAAGTGGCAGAACCAAGCGCCCACTATGTCAACGCCAAGGTGGTGTTGGTGGGCGACACCGGCGTAGGTAAGACTGGCCTGAGCCTGGTGCTGAACAACCAGCCATTTGGGGACCCAGGTTCCACGCCGGGGAGGCGTGTCTGGACGTTCGATTCACGGGAGGTGGAAGTCGAGGCCAACGTCACGCAAACCCGTGAGACATTGTTGTGGGATTTGGCTGGACAGCCGGGCTATCGGGTCATCCACCAGTTGCACCTCAACGAAGTAGCCGTGGCTCTCGTGGTGTTCGATGCACGAAGCGAGACCGACCCCCTGGCAGGCGTTCGCCACTGGGAACGCGCCTTGCGCTTAGCGCAACAGCGTCAGGGGACATCGGGCGTGCCGATGAAGAAGTTTCTAGTGTCTGCTCGCACCGACCGTGGTACAGTGTCGGTGAGTAAGGAACGACTGCAGGCATTTCGCAATGAGTTTGGCTTTGATGACTATTTCGAGACCAGTGCCATGGAAGGTTGGCAGATTAAGGAACTGCGGGCAGCCATCGAGAAAGCAATCGCATGGGAAGACCTCCCAGAGGTTTCGTCTTCGCAACTTTTTGCTGACATCAAGTCGTTCCTGCTAGATATGAAGAAGACAGGGCTGCTCCTGGCACCGGCAAGCCAGCTCTATAATGATTTCGCTCGCATGAATTCCGACACGGCAGCGAAGGTGACGAACCTTCGGGACCAGTTTGACACGTGCATCGGGCGGCTGGAAAACCGCAATTTAATTCGCCGACTGAGCTTCGGCGGCTATGTGCTTCTCCAATCTGAGTTGTTGGACGCCTACGCCTCTGCAATGGTCAACACTGCCAAGCAGGAGCCGGACGGCCTCGGTTCGCTGGCGGAAGAAATCGCCCTAGCTGGCAAGTTTTTTGTGCCGGGGGAGCAAAGAGTCACGGACCCCGGCCAGGAGCAGTTGCTGTTGCATGCGACAGTGGAGGAACTGGTCCAGCACGACCTGGCACTGCGGGAGAATGCAGACGATGGGCGCTACCTGGTCTTTCCGTCGCAATTCAACCGGGACTATGAGGATGCACCTGAGCCGAAAGGAAAGGCCGTTGCTATCACATTCGATGGGCCAGTTCAGAGTCTTTACGCGACTTTAGCAGTACGGCTGGGCCACAGCGGATTTTTCACCATCGGGCGAGCGGAGATGTGGCGCAATGCGGCGATCTTTGCCGCCAAAGCAGGTGGTAAATGCGGAATTTTCTTACATGAGTTTGCCGAGGCTCGCGGCAGATTGATCCTCTTATTCGACGAAAACGCCAGCGCAGAGACACGTTTTCACTTTGAGGAATTCGTCCTTTCCCACACCAAGCGCCGTGCATTGGATGACACGGTGGAACTCGTGCGGTTCTTCATCTGCCCTGACTGTGGCGACCCGGTACCGGACAACTATGTGAAGCGACTCAGGGACAAAGGAAAGACGGAGTTCGATTGTCCCTGCGGAGGAACTGTTCCATTAATCGAGCCGAAGGAGCGGATTCACTTCAATTCGGAAGTCGAGGCGATGGACAGGTCCGCCGATCGGCACCGGGACTTCGATGCATTTGTCATGTCGGCCAAAGGCGAGACGAGCACGAGGAGCTTCCAGGAATGGGCAGGGGGCGAGCGGGTTACTCTGGCGATTGTGTTCACCGATGTGGTCGGCTCGACTGCCCTCGGTGAAGAAATCAGGGACGAGGCCATGAATGAAGTCCGGCGAGCGCACTTTGCCCAAAGCCGCAAACTGATCGCCCAGTTCAAAGGCCGGGAAATCAAGACCATCGGCGACAGCTTCATGGCGGCGTTCAAGTCCGCGGACGCTGCACTGGACTATGCGATGGCATTTCAGAGGAACACGGGCCATCCACAGATCCAAATCCGTGCCGGCATTCATATCGGGCCGATGCATGTGGAGGAAGGCGATGTGTTTGGCGGCACAGTGAACTTCGCCTCCCGCGTGGTCGGAAGCTTCAAAGGCGCAGAGATCTGGCTCAGCGATCGGGCCAAAGAGGACATCGATCGGCTCGGAGCCGGGCAGCACAAGCAATTAAGATGGCAGCGGCACGATGGCGTGGCTATGAAAGGCTTTCCAGGGACATTCACGCTGTGGGCGGTGCGAAATGGGCCTGGCTAAGGAAATCGGTAGGTGTGCATTCTTGTGATCGGCGGTTGGCGAGAGTCAGGCAGTGGATCAATTATGGGCTGGAATTTGTTTCTGCCAAAATTGTCCTTCTCTCATCGAGACTTCGCGGCTTCGCGCCTTCGCGTGAGCTGGGACAGCGCGCAAAGCCGCGAAGGGCGCGAAGGAGCCAATTCAAAGATGAAAATTCTATATATCTGTGCATGCATACACAGATACATGGCATCCAAGACCAATGTCATTGAACGGCTGCGAAATAAGGAGAAAATCGACCTATCCGAGTACTTCGGAGCCCTCAAGGATAGTCCATTGCTGGATATGAGTCTATGAGAATACCGCTATACCATGTCGATGCCTTCACCTCCGAGGTTTTTTCCGGCAACCCCGCAGCAGTATGCCTCCTGGATTGCTGGCTTGATGACCGGATCCTCCAGGCCATGGCTGCTGAGAACAACCATATTTCAAACACGCTGGAGCGGAGAGCTTGAGGTGACAAGGCGCGGAAATCTCCTTGAAATGAACTTTCCGGCAAGATCTCCTCATGCCATAAGCCCTCCCGCCGGGCTTAAGGAAGCCTTGGGAGTCACCCCCAAAGAGACGCTCTCTTCGGTAGAGGATTTGCTTGTTTTGCTGGACAGCGAGAAGGCAGTAGGTGCTGTGCAGCCCGATTTTCCCGCCCTGGCCCAGATAGCCGTTCGTGGCATCATTGTTACAGCCAGTGGAGATCAATGCGACTTCGTATCACGTTTCTTTGCGCCCCGAATTGGAGTGCCTGAGGACCCGGTGACGGGCTCCAGCCACTGTGTTCTGGCTCCATATTGGGCAGGAGTGCTTGGCAAGAACGATCTACATGCATTTCAGCTCTCGAAGAGAAGTGGCGAGTTATTCTGCACCAATGCAGGCGACCGCGTAAAAATATCAGGAAGAGCAGCTCTCTATCTGGAGGGCACGATAACGGCTTGAGGCAAATTCAAGAAGGCATATTGATTGAGGATAAAATGGCCGAATACGGTGAATGGAATCGAAAGGGCGCGTCGCTCAGCGATAATACGGCAAAGAAAGAGTACAAGGTGGACCAGGAATTCATCATCAAAGGCATAGAGGCCGGCAAACTGGAATATCGAGATGGATCGGTATGGGGTAATCCATATATCAAAGTTCTAAGGCGCCAGCTTGAAGAATACATCACATCCGAGCTGGGACCGGAATACCTGGCAAAAGCCAGGGGCAAGATTGAGCTAAAGAAAATCAAGAAAGAGATAGCTGAAATAGAGCAACAGCTAAACGTGCTTTCGATCAGGAAAGCTGGGCTTGTGGCCAAGAAAGCCAAGCTTGAGGAAATTATGGCAACACCGGCTGACGGCAAACCACCCAAGAAACTAAAGCTAAATCTCAAAGCGCCGAAAAATATAATTTGAGCCGCCTCTCAGCCTTCCCGTGAATAGCTAGCAGCAGTGAAAAGAGAGAAATCGACGAGGATAGATCCAGATGGCTACATTCGACAAGATTCATGATGCCTTCTTATTCGTCAGTTCAGACGGATACGGGATGAATAGAGCGGTCCTCTGCCTGGATAACGGTGAAATATATTTTCACTCCGAAGATGGAGTCTTCGATGAGCTGGATGAAGACAAATTCGACTGCGACAATTTCATCAATATCCCCCACAAGAATGACCTTGATTTGGGCCAGAGGCTTGTCTTCGAATTTGTAGAGCTGCAAATGCCGAACGACTCTGGCCGCGTCCAGGAGATCTTCAGCAATCGCGGAGCTTACCGAAGGTTCAAAGACCTTCTGGACCACAGGGGACTATTGGAGAACTGGTACGATTTCGAAAGCCATCGTGAGGAAGAGGCCCTGCGCGAATGGTGTCGGGAAAACGAGATCAATCTAAAATCCACATAAGTCTTTTATATGAGGAGCGTAGCTTCACTTTGGTTCAATGGATTATTTCGCCCCCCATCGTGGTGAGCGGGCGGCGTCGGGCTCTGACCCGGGGCTGATCCAGAGGATTTAAACTCCCTGGAGGACTAAATTGGCTAAACCAAATGCAGGAAAAGAGAAACCTAAAAAGGCGGAAGAGAAGCCTAAGAAGAGTGCCGTTGATGAAGATCTCAGGCACATAGTTCGCATTCTAAATACCGACCTGGCCGGAAAAAAGCAGGTTCACATGGCCTTAACAGGCATCAAAGGTGTGGGCCGCAGATGCGCCAAGGTCTTTACCGATAGAGCAGGCGTGGATCCCTACGCCACACTCGGTCTTCTTCCCGATGCAGAGATAGACAAGCTCAAGAAGGTCATCGAGGAAGACGCCACCAAGGTTCTGCCCGTCTGGATGGTCAACCGGCGCGGTGATATCGAAACCGGCACTGATATCCACGTTATGGCCATGGACCTCAACATGACGCTACGTGAAGACATGGACCTCATGAAGAAGATGAGAAGCTACAAGGGCATCAGGCACGAGCGGGGACTACGTGTCCGGGGCCAGAGGACCAGATCTTCCGGACGCACGGGTGCCATCGTAGGCGTCAGCCGCAAGAAGGAAGGAGTACCAGCCGCAGCACCAGTTGCAACCAAGGAGTAGGTGGTAAAGAATGGGATATCCAGGCAAGAACCGCAAGATGTACGAGCGGCCCCGCACTCCCTGGCAGGCGGAACGCATCGCTGGGGAAGTAGAGGTCGTCAAGGCCTTTGGTCTTAGAAACAAGAGGGAGCTGTGGAAGGCTCAGGCTGTGCTCAGAAAGTACAGGCAGGCCAGCAGAAAGATGCTCGCCGCCGTCTCCGTCGGCCAGGCACCTCCCGAGGCAGAAGCCATTCTCAATCGCCTAAAGAGGCTGGGAATGCTCAAAGAAGAAGGAGATCTCGACGCCATCCTTTCCCTGAAGGTTAACGACGTTTTGGAGAGGAGGCTGCAGACGCAGGTCTACCGCCAGGGTCTCGCTAATTCCTTGAAGCAGTCCCGGCAGTTCATCGTTCACGGCCATATCCAGGTCTCCGGGCGCAGAGTAGACGTTCCGGGCTTTCTGGTAAAGCGGGGCGAGGAAATGAGCATTGATTATTACATGGGTTCCCCAATGGCCCAGGAAGGCCATCCCGAGAGGGCAACCAGAACAGCCAGGGTGGGAGGAGCATAAAAATGGCAGAAGGAAAATGGGGCATTGCCCATATCTATTCGTCCTTTAACAATACGCTTATTACCATCACCGACATAACCGGAGCCGAGACATTGGCGAAGATCTCGGGCGGCATGGTGGTAAAGGCGGCCAGAGACGAGAGTAGTCCCTACACAGCCATGCAGATGGCCATGCAGGTCGCTGATGCTGTGAAAGACAAGGGGATTGTCGGGGTTCACGTTAAAGTGCGCGCGCCCGGCGGCAACAAGCAGAGGTCTCCTGGGCCGGGAGCTCAGGCAGCCATACGTGCTCTTGCTCGCGCCGGTCTGCGCATTGGCAGAATAGAGGATGCGACCCCCATACCCCACGACGGCACCAAGCCTGCCGGCGGAAAGAGGGGTCGAAGGGTGTAGAGTTTGAAGTTTGAATTGCTGCAGCTCGAGGAGGCCCGCATCCGGTACCTCCTCAGCGGCGTCACGGCCGCTTTTGCCAACGGCATTCGCCGCGCCTGCATGAGTGAAGTGCCTGTGCTGGCCATAGATGAGATCAGCCTCTATGACAACACATCGGTGCTCTTCGATGAGCAGATTGGACTGCGCTTAGGAGAGGTGCCCTTGCAGGCAGAGGATCTGGATATCTTCTGCCTGCCGGAGGAGTGCCAGTGCGGAGGAACCGGCTGTCCCGGCTGTCGCGTGGATTTCATGCTCTCCTCGGAAGGCCCAGGCATGGTCTACTCCAGGGACATTCAGTTCACCGATCCCGGTGTCAAGCCCGCCTTCGACAAGATTCCCATCGTTATCTTGGGCGAGAGCGAGAAGCTGGTCATTGAGGGCTATGCCACAAAACATGTGGGCAAAGAGCACACCAAGTGGCAGGCTGGCACGCTGTGCGGCTACAAGAATCAGCCCTGCATAGCGGTGTCTGATTCCTGCAACGGATGCGGAAAGTGCGTTGAGGTCTGCCCCAGAAACCTCCTGACTGTGGAGGGCGGCAGAGCGAAAGCTACAAATATACTGGAATGCTCTCTGTGCAAGCTCTGTATTGATGCGTGCGAGCCGGGGGCCATTAAGCTCTCGCCCGTTATGGACTCATTCGTGGTCTCCATTGAGAGTTGCGGAAGCATGCCCGCCAAGGATCTGGTGGCGAAGGCTGCTCTGGAGATCAAGAAGAGGGCAGAGGACTTGAACGCAAAGCTGGCAGAGCTAGCTTAGAATCAGATCGGCCCTAAAGCCGATCTACAAACCCATTATCGAGCGGGGGTTTCCAAGCCAGGTCAAAGGAGCAGGGTTGAGGGCCCTGTCGCGCAGGCGTTCGCGGGTTCGAATCCCGTCCCCCGCACTAAATTAATCGGTGCAAACTGCTCAAAGACAGTAACCTGAGGTTAGCCACTAAAAATAGCGAGGAACCTTATTTTTCTTGCCCGGCTTTTTGCAGCAGATTTTCCAGCACGCATCGCTTCCACTTGCTGGTTACCGGCTTTCCGCACCTTCCCTCCAGGAGATAGACCTGCCCGGGCCGGGATTTCAGAAACTCCCTAATCTCAGAAAGCGCAGCACTGGAGAGCTGGATCTTTCTGTCCGCAGCAACTCGTAGCTGTCCGCTCTCTATGTCCAGATCAGAGACGCGAAGATTGATCAGATGATCAATTTCCAGACCGGTCTCAAAGAGGAGAAGAAGTATGATTCTATACATGCCTGATGCCAAATCGAGCAACCTCTTTTTCTCATCCAATCGTTATTGCCAGCCACCTGGCGAGCATTTTCGCCAGTTCTCTTTGCTGGACCGGCTTGGCAATGAAATCGTTCATTCCGGCCTGAATACACCTCTCCCGATCACCTTGCATGACGAGAGCGGTCATGGCAATGATGGGAATGCATGGATTGAGTGCCTTCGATCCTTGCTGGCGAATTATGCAGGTGGCCTCGAAACCGTCCATCTCAGGCATTTGGCAGTCCATCAGCACCAGGTCGTAGGGAATGATCTGGAGCGCATTGACGGCCTCCAGACCATTGGCCACAACATCTGCTTGGAAACCCATCTTTCTCAGAAGGGCCTGTGCTACTCTCTGGTTTACGGGATTATCCTCCGCCACCAGGATGCGTATTTTGCGTTTGAACGATTCGGAAATAGCAGGCTTTGCCGCGTAGCGGTTAGCTCCCTTACTCTCAATTTCAGCAAATCCCTCATCTGTAGATCCGGGCCTTGCAAGCTGCTTCTCAAACACCGCTGTGAACCAGAAGGTGGAGCCTTTGCCCTCAACGCTCTCCAGGCCGATCTTGCCACCCATCAATCCCGCCAGTTGTTTGGATATGGCCAGCCCCAGACCGGTTCCGCCGTATTTGCGCGTTGTCGAGCCGTCTACCTGAGAGAAAGGTGAGAAGAGAATATGTTGCAGGTTTGCCGGGATGCCAATGCCTGTATCGCTGACTGAGAAGCGAATTGTGGCATTTCGTTCGTCTTCGTTCTCCAGGCTGGCGCGAATCACTATCTCGCCCTTCTCGGTAAACTTCACGGCATTGCCTCCCAGGTTGACTAGAATCTGGCGCAGCCTTCCTGGATCGCCTCTCAGCAGCGACGGCACTGAGGGCTCCGCCATGCAGACCAGCTCCAGACCTTTCTCATGAGCTCCGACTGCCAGGAGATCTGTCGTATCATCAAGCATAGAGTGCAGATCGAAGTCCAGCGTTTCCAGCTCCAGTTTGCAGGCTTCGATCTTGGAGAAGTCCAGGATGTCGTTGATGAGAGACAATAGGATTTCGCCGCTGAAACGAGCGATTTGTGCATATTCACGCTGCTCGGCATTCAAATTCATATCCAGCAGCAATCCGATCATGCCGATGACGCCGTTCAAGGGGGTGCGAATCTCGTGGCTCATGTTGGCCAGGAATTCGCTCTTGGCAGCATTGGCCTTCCTGGCCAGATCTGCCATCTCGTTGGCTTTAGCGGTCTGCTCATTGAGATATTTGTTAAGTCTGGTCGCTTCGGTCAGAGTCTCAAGCAACTCCTCATCCACACGGGCAGTCTGAATGACCTGGGTGACCGTATTACTCAGGTTGTTAAGTTGGGCATCTTCCTCGCCGATAATAGGTTGTTTGCTGAAAAGCGCCAAGACACCCAGGGCATCTCCACCTGGCGGACCTAGCTGGTAACCGGCAAAAGAGACGAGGTCAATCTCCTTTGCCCATTCTTGGTTGTGAATACGAGGGTCGCTTTGTACATCGTTGGTAAGGAATCGGTGTTCCTGCCCCGACGCGATGCGACCTATCTTGTAGCATCCAAAAGGCACGCGCCTGTGAACCTCACCGTCCGTGTGGGTATACCGTCCCGAACTGGCAAGGAGTCGGAGACATCGATCTTTATAACGGCAGACGTGCGGTCCATCAGTCACCGTCGCATGTATGCATCCCTTCTCGCAGAGATCTCCGGAACTGGTGATCCAAATGCGACAAAAGTCGGCCCCGAAGATATCTACCACGCTGTCGGTGATCTTCTTGAGTTTCTGCTCCAATTTGCCGGGGCTTAGCAGAGTCTGTTGAAGCAGGTTCAACTTCTCCTGGCGTACCAGGGAACGCGCCCGGCTCAAATCGAACTGCTTGCGCTCGGTGATATCCCGGATGGTTCCTTGATAGCCAATAATCCTCCCAGTGCTATCTTTTCTGGCAACAGACGTTATGAGAGTGTCAATGATCGTGCCATCCTTTTTCCGCAGGGTGACAGGATACTCCCGTGTATACCCTTTTTCGTTGATGACCTGAAGATGTCGTGCCCTCTCGTCAGAATTCGCATACAAGTCTTTAATTTCGGTTTTCAGTAGATCTTCCTTGCTTTCATAGCCAAAAATTTGAACTGCGGCATCATTCAGGTCAATCCAGCGACCGTCAACTGATGTGATAAAGACACAATCTCTTGATGTACTGAAGAAGGCCCTGTACCGCTTTTCACCCTCACGCACCTCCTCCTCGGCGCGCTTGCGCTCGGTGATATCCATATACGTTCCGAGCACGCCGATGATCTCCCCCTCAGAACTGCGCAGAGGTATCTTGCTCGTAAGAAGGACGATGGTGTTCCCTTCGGGGGTCGTCTGAGGTTCTTCGATAAGTAACTTGGAGCGTCCGCTCTCGATAACCTGGCGGTCATCGCCGCGATATAATTCCGCCTGGTCACGCCACCCCATCTGGTAATCATCTTTGCCGATTATGTCTTTTGAATCGGCAAAACCCGCATCGTGTGCGAATATCGCATTACAGCCCAGGTAAACGAGATCTCTATCCTTCCAGAATACCCGTACAGGTATCGCGTTGATAATCCCTTCGATGATTAGATACGATGCACGCAGCGCCTTCTCCGCCTTTTTCTGGGCAGAAATGTCGCGCACCGAGGCCTGGATTACCATCTCACCCAGCAGCTGCATGCGAATAAGCAGCACCGTGCACGGGAAAGCTTCGCCGCGAAGCTTCTTGTATGTCCATTCGAAGAAGTTGGAGCCCTCACAAATCGCCGTCTCGATCATCTTTCTGGCTTTATCGACGGAGAGCTGCCCATCTGGCTGCTGTTCGGGAGACACATCACAGGGACCAAGCGAGGTGAATTCAGCCATGTCTTTCGCCCCAAACATCTCCACAGCCGCCTTGTTGCCGGAGGTGAACTTCCACGAGGGCGGGGCGAGGATCATCAAGGAGTCCTGAGAACTTTCGAAAAGGGTGCGGAAACGCTCCTCGCTCTCCTGCAGTGCTTCCTCAGATCGCTTGCGCATCAGCGCCACTCCGATGTGCGATGCGATTCCTTCCAGGAATTCAACCGAATCGAGGGTGAAACGTCCTTTGCACCGGTCGTTGAGCTGGATCAGACCAACAATCCTATCCTTGTTCCAAATGGGCACCAGGGCCATGGAGGCATAGCCTTGATAGATGCATTGGTTGCGTGGATGATGCCGGGGATCCTCGCCGGGCGGGATGTCCAGAAGCGAGAATGAATCGTTCGTCCAGAAGCTGCCTCCCGCTGTGAAGAACGGATTGACCGGGTCGGTCTTGCCGGAAATGATCAGACCGCAGGTACATTCCAGGTCGATTTTGCCGTCTTTGTCCCGGCACACCCCGCCATCTGCGGCACGCTCGATCAGCGTGTTTTCCGTCAGCAGAAAATCCTTGGAAAATCCTTCCTGGGCTAAATACGGGAAGTCATCCCCGTTTTGCAGGCGAATGCCCACGGCATCGAACCCTGTCCGCGTCTTCAATGCGGCGAGGACGCGCTGGATGGAATCCTGCAGATCTCCCGGCGCGTTTAGTATCTGTAGG
>JAPKYC010000269.1 GCA_026394505.1 Methanothrix sp. | reverse complement strand
TACGGCATCCCCTCCATCGCCGCCTCCATTCAGGTGGTAGACCAGGGCGACAAATTCGATATGCACCACGGGGAGAAGCACAACTTTGATGTAGCCACGAAAGTCCTGCGTCGCGTGGCCAGCAAGGTGCTGGAGCACGGCCTGCCGGAGGGAGTGGATGTCCTGAATTTGAATGTGCCGGCCGATGCCACAGAGGATACGGAGATTGTCGTCACCAGGCTGGCCCGCAAGATCTTCAAGACCACGGTGCAGGAGCGCTTTGATCCGCGGGGCAGGCCCTACTACTGGATTGACGGCGATCTGATCTGCTGTGATGCAGAGGGCACTGATGTGCAGACGATCTACCAGGACAGGAAGATCTCCCTGACGCCGCTCACGCTGGACTCGACGGCGAGGATTGATCTGAAAGAGATCGAAGGCCTGTTTTAGTCTTAAAATATTTTTATATTAATCATTAAATCACGCCCTTGGTGCTGGGCACGCCCGTCCCCTCTTTTGCCACAGCCTGGCGTATTGCAAAGCCCAGGGCCTTGAAGAAGCTCTCTGCTTTGTGATGGTCGTTCTCGCCGTAGAAGCGAATGTGCAGCGTCAGCCGCGCGCCGACACAGAGCGCTTCCAGGAACGGCTGCAGGAGCTGTACCTCGAAGTCTCCTATCCTCTCGCCCCGAAACTCTCCCGCCATGACCAGATAGGGCCGGCCGCTGAAATCAAGGGCCACATCGGCCAGGGCCTCGTCCATGGGGACGGATGCCGAGCCATAGCGGCGAATTCCGCTGCGGTCCGCGAGGCTTCTGTCCAGGGCCAGGCCGATGGCTGCGCCCAGAGCCTGTGTTCTGTAAAAGCCCTTTTTCGCGTCGGCCTTCAAGTCCAGCAGAGCCGTCCGCGCCAGGGCGACGAGCATGTGATCCAAAAATCCCGATCCGGAGCTGACGACTGCCTTTCCTGAGCCGTCCAAATCCAGGGCAGCTCTTGCCCTGCACTCTCGAAACACTCCTTCTGCTTCACCTTTTCTCATGATTTTCTCCTTATGGCTTCCAGGGTGCGGGGCACGGAGAGCTTGCCGGTGTAGATGGCCGTTCCCGCCACCGCTCCAGCCGTACCAGCATCGCGCAGGGCCAGGACATCTTCGACGCTTGTAACGCCGCCCGCGGCCACTACCGGGATACTCAGGTCCTGCACGAGGTCGCTCGTCGGTCCCAGGTCGATTCCCAATTGCAGTCCCTCTACATCGATATTTGTGAAAAGAATTGAGCCGGCTCCCTTCTCCTCATAGAGCCGGCCCAGATCCACCGCCTTTTTGCCCAGCGTCTTTTGCCAGCCCTCTGTGGTCACATCCCCCCGTCTCACATCTAGGGCCACCATGATCCTTTCCCGGCCGTGCCGATCGGCCAAGCGAGAGACCATATCCGGATCTTTCAGGGCTGCCGTTCCCAGAATGGCTCGATCCACTCCCAGATCCAGGACGCTGGCCACATCCTCCTCGGTCCTGATGCCACCACCCACCTGAATAAATAGGTCCAGCTTCTTCACAATCTGGCTTAAGAT
This sequence comes from Methanothrix sp., assembly GCA_026394505.1. GTDB lineage: Archaea > Halobacteriota > Methanosarcinia > Methanotrichales > Methanotrichaceae > Methanothrix. The sequence continues at coordinate 6,840 of JAPKYC010000269.1, read as the reverse complement.
GGATGCGTTGACTCTCTTTCCCAAGATAGCCCCGTCCAGATCGATGATATGCAGATGGTCCGCGCCTTGTGCTACCCAGCGCTCCGCCTGGGCCAGGGGATTGTCCAGGGCCACGACCTCTGTGCCCGGCACGCCGCCCACGAGCTGCACGCACTTGCCGCCTCGGAGATCCACCGCGGGAAAGAATGCAAAAGTCATGCCCACTGCATTGCAGCAAATAGACCTTAACAGTTTCGATTCTAGAGCAGACGGGCTTTGATAAGACGTGCTGCAGCTAAAGCCGCGCCGGCTGCAAATGCGAACTCGAAGCCGGGCACGCTATTTTCTTTTTCTTCATTGCCCGAATCTCCTTTGCCTGCCTCATTCTCATCGGCCTCATCGCCTTCATCATCAGCAGCATAAACCGCTAATGCGCATGCCATGATCATGAAGATGGCAGCGAGCAGAATTGTCAGGGTATTATTCATCATTTTTGCCTCGATGAATTGTTTCTTTTTATTGTATATTTATACAAGTTATATACTGTTTATTATAAGGATGATTTTCCTTTCGAATGCCTTCAAGTTCAATACTATATCGCTTTCCATCGATGAATCCTCTTCAGTGCCATCAAGCAAATTTATAATCTTATATATTTTAATATTTTGACATATTTTAGTAATATCTATTTCTTCCCTTACTGCAAAATCTCCAAAATTAAGGGCAGTAATTTCGATTCCTAAATTATCTGAGAGCACGTGAACCATAATCAAAACGCTGGGATTTTCGACATTTGGAATTGCAATTTGATCGGCGAGAGATATTTTATAATTTTTCCGTAAAATCAATAATTTTTTGAGCTGAGATACAAATGAATTTTGATCTTTCAACTGATGCGGCAAACTGCCATATAATGAGTGCGCTTTTGGGATACCAAATTTAGATTTATTTTCTTCATTACATACTCCCATTAAATCATATGCGCCTCTATTTACCCAGCGATAATCCTTATCACCGATTAGGTCTCTCACAGATTCAACCGGCAATGGAAGTGCTCCAACAAGATCCCAACCAGATAATGCGAAAACTCCTGGCTGCATAGCATTGAACGTCAAAGCTAATAGATGCATTTTTTTAATCAAATTTTTTTTCTCACTGGTTATATTATAGGGATCTTTTATGCCGATTGCAGCTGCGCATATACCTGGCACAGTAGTGCAAAGACCGTTGCCTGATTTTAGGTTATATGGTGTTTGGTTCCCTGCTATTTTCAATACATCGCCAGTTATTTTTTTACGCAAATTTCTACCTTTATATTTCTCACCATGGTAGACAAAGAAATCATCTGGATGTGCACAAAAATGCACTAATTCTAACGTCATTTCGTCGTGATTCTGGAGTGCATGGATTAAAGAGTTGGGTTTAATTCCATACTTATGCATAAGACCCAGCATGAGGCGAAGAAATTCCGTATCTTTTGTTATAATAGCATGCACATATGCGGTTCTTGTGATGAAATCATATGATAGATCTGCTCCCAAGTAAGAAAAACTCTTTATGGCATCAACTGAGAGATTAAGCTCTTGAAATGTAAATCCGCCGAGTTTTCGAACTAGCATAGCTATTGTGTTGGATGCTATTACTGATAATGGATGCGAATGGGGGTATTCTTGGTGGATTGGATTTCCTTCAGACCAAGCTGCATCTGAATCAATCTCAACGCCTAAAAATCCATTGGCATCAAGCCGCAATATTTTTGCGCCGAGTGTTTTCAAGGATTTGATAATTTCGCCAGATATCATTCTGTTAGCGGCGAAAGATGGATCGAGCCAGTTCAATGTTGGCTGGCCCGATTTAAAGTAATGAAGATATACCCATCTTCTCTCCATCCCATCGATGCCTAAAACGGGCTTCGTAGCATCCCAATTGCTCTCTTTGACACCGTTTTCCTGGAAGATTACTCGTTGAAGTTCTCCCACGATATATCCTTTATTTTTAAGTTTTTCTACTACATCTTTTGGCAAATTAATGGACTCTTCTCCGTTTCTAACTTCTGGCAGAAGATCCCAATCATTTTTGCTTATTTCAACCATGTGGTACATTCCAGGATAGTCCTTGAACTTCAATGTCGCCAGTAAAAAGTCTGCTCCTTTTCCTGTATGTCCTGGTATTAGGTCATCTATTATCACTGATTCATTTTCCTTTGCAATTTTAACCATTTTTATAAAATCGACTTCACCGCCAAAGGCAGGATCTATTTCGTAGCTTATTCTGTCAAATCCACCATCAATTGATGGCGTATACTCATATCCAGATATACCACCAGCTCTCCGCAACGGGCCGGTATGCAACGCTTCAATGCCTATTTCTTTAAAAATCTTCCATAATTCTTTATGCCCAAACGCCTGAAGAAATGTCTCATCTTCACATGTTATTGTTGATGCCGGATATGCAGTAAACCAAACGGATGCTTCTAAACAGGCAGTTTTAGGTATTGGAAGGCCATAAGGATACTTCCATTGCATATTGGAGCCTGAAACTTTCCGAGATTCGTATTTAGATTGATACAGCATAGATTGCTTTTCCAGCCAACGGATATAATCATTACTCATATCTGACCCAATATTTAAAATACATGAATTATCCTTCTATCATATTTCTAAACTATCCATTGCGATCGGCTTTCTCTTTTTAGGTCTCTCTCTTTTTTCTTTGCTCAAATACAAAATACAAAAATATCATTCCTCCTATTACAATGTATATACATGCCATTATACACCTAAATTTTTCCCCTCCTACGAACGGATATTCGCTTTCTTTTGGGAAAGTAATTATGCCCAAAATGCAACCTATATATAAAAAAAAGGGAATGCACCTCGATGAGAAATCAATAATATCATATACTTTGTATCTAGAAGGTTCGAGCCAGTTCTCCCATCCTAAGCATTTATGGTTAACAATTATTTCCTTTTCCATTTCCTTAACATATTTTCCGACATTTATTATCGCGCGACTTTCTGCTTCATATAATGTCATGTAGGCTAGAATAACCAATGGCAAAATTAAGAATAGTGAATAGATATCATATTGATACGCAGCCGACAATAAAGTTGCGACACCGCCTATACCCAATCCTGTAATAAGATATTGTCTCTCCATTTTTTTTAGTTGCTCCTCCCTTAGAGACTTGTACTGTTCTAATAAGAATTCCCATTCTTTCTTTTCAATGTCGTCCATAATTTAACGAATGAAATATGCTTTTAATGCATATAAGATTTATCCTTTTGTAATGGGAAGACTTTCAACATCAATCCTCATAGGAATGTAACTAAAGAAAATAAGGCGACGCTACTATCGAGAATTCAAGATCTCATCAGTGTCTAAACTAGTGGGTGGCGAGCCTTCTGCGCAGATAGCCCACGAGCAAGAGATTCATTCAATTTGAGAGGTTAGGTTCAAGAACGGAAAAATTTTAATAACTGGCTAGACGAAAATCAATAAAATGGAGGATGGTTATGATATTTGCAGAAAAAGCGCTTGGCAAGGACAGGCCGGAATGCATCGATGATGATGTTTTTTTGCCGCGGCGGCAGGAATACTACCCTTCACCAGTGGACTGGAGAGACGAGATTCTCTATTTTCTCCTGGTGGACCGCTTTTCCGACGGCCTGGAGAAAAGCCGCAAGCTTTTGAATAGAAAGAACCTCCAGGCAGCACGCCCTGAGATAGGTGAAAAACCCTGGAGCTGGCAGCTTTGGGCAGAGTCGGGCTTCGCGCGCTGGCAGGGCGGAAACCTGAAGGGTGTCAGGTCAAAGCTCAGCTACCTGAAGAGCCTGGGCGTCACATCTCTATGGCTCAGCCCCGTCTTTTGTCAGCGGTGGCATGAGGACAGCTATCATGGCTACGGCGTGCAGGACTTTTTAGAGGTCGATTGCCGATTTGGCAGCCGCAAAGATCTGGCCGATCTGGTGTCTGCGGCTCACAAAGAGGGTCAACGCATCATTTTAGACATAATCTTCAATCACTCCGGCTGCAACTGGCTTTATGCCCCCGGCACTCCGGGCGGAATTTACGAGGCAGGCTACACCTCCGATCGCCACCAGTTCGGCACCTGGCGCGATGGCATCGGCACGCCAGCAGAGACCATAGAGAAAGGCCCGGACGGAGTATGGCCGCGAGAGCTTCAGGATAAAGAGCGCTATACACGGGCCGGCAGCGGCAACCTGGGGGCGGGCGACATAAGCGATCCCCAAGCGGAGCACAAGCGCTCCGATTTCTGCAGCCTGAGGGATTTCGACCTCGATTCTCCGGGCCTGCTAAATGACTTGGCAAAGTGCTACAAATACTGGATTGCTCTGACTGATTGCGACGGCTTTCGTATTGATACTCTAAAGCATGTCTCCTTCGAGCAGGGGAGAAACTTCTGCGGCACCATTAAGGAGTTTGCCGCCAACCTGGGAAAGGAGAACTTCTTCTTGGTGGGCGAGATTGCCGGGGGAGACTACACTGCACAGCGGTATCTGGAAGCGCTGGACAGAAACCTCAATGCCGCCCTGGACATAGGAGAGATGCGGCTGGTTTTGAGTGGCGTGGCCAAAGGGTTGACTCATCCAGGTGCATACTTCCAGGGCTTTAACTCCAATGTGGTCTTTGGATCGCACAGAAACCTGGGCAATCAGCATGTCTCCATCCTGGATGATCACGATCACGTCTTCGGGGAGAAGATCCGCTTCTCGGCGGAGGCGGCATCGGAGGCCCAGGTTGCCGCGGGCGTGGCCCTGCAGCTCTTCACCCTGGGAATACCCTGCATTTACTACGGCACAGAGCAGGCATTTGCCGGGCCGGAGGAGATGGAGAGGAAATGGCTGCCGGACTGGAAAATATCGGATCGCTATCTGCGGGAGGCCATGTTCGGCCCGGAGCATCCGCGCCCTGCGGGAACTGGCAGCCTTACTGACGAGAGGGACAGCAGCCTGCCGGGCTTTGGGCCCTTCGGCACAGCCGGATATCACTGCTTTGACCCCAAGTTTCCTGTCTTTCGCAAGATCGCAGCATTGGCAGCTCTGCGCCAGGCCTTTCCAGCGCTACGCCACGGCAGGCAGTACCTGCGCAAGACGGCTCTTTTGGAAAAGGAGCTTTCCAGCTTCGACTTCTACGGGGCGGGCTATGAGGCGGCGGGCGAAAGGCTGGACGGCCAGATCGTGGCCTGGTCACGCATCCTGGATGATGAGGAGGTGCTCTGCGTTCTCAATTCCCATGGCAGCGAGAGGCGCAGCGCCGATGTGCTCGTAGACGCGGGCCTGAATGGGCCGGAGGGCAGGGGCAGCATGACGGTGGTACTCAATTCGGCAGAGGTGGCAGCCAAGCCCAAGAGGTATTCCGGGGATTATCGGATGGGATCGAAGCTGCCTGTGAAAAGGGCGGGTGAATTTGCTTACGTGGCGATCCGGGATCTGGCGCCATCCGAGGTGCTGGTGCTGGCGGTGCACCCGGAGAAGGAGGAGGGGGTGGTGGTGTGAGGGGATTTGGAGACACGAGCTGTTGTCTATTCAGAGGCGTTCATCGTGTAGATGAAGGCAGTCTGCATATTCTACATCAGCCGCTCCATGAAGCAGCGCATCATGCCGGTCACCGTGCCGAAATAGATCGGCGAGCCGAGGATGAGGGCTTCGGCATCCCTGATCATCGCAGAGGTGGATGAGTTCGTTCTCTGCACCCTGAGAAGCAGCACCATCAAGTGCGTTCTGGAGCAGAGTTGCGGTATTTCATTCTGTTTATTCAGGCAGGCCCGGTTTACTGCCACGTCACCGCAACCGGCTTGCGACGGGGAACTGCGTAGACCTTGTACTGCGGATGGCCGAACATCATCGCATAGGCGCATTTCCGACCTGCAGGCAGCCCGAGTTCCTTCTGCAGCGGCTCATAGGACGTTGCGGCCATGGCAACAAAGCCTGCCCAGCAGGTGCCTATGCTGAATGCCGGCGCAGCGACATCGAAATGGGTGAGGGCGATGATGGCATCGACAGATGCAACCGGGTTACCATCCGGTATGTGGGCGAAGAGCAGATGCGGTGCTCCCCGGCAGATGATATCGTGTCCCTGCTCCCATGCCGCAATGAACATCGGCACGTAGCCGCTCATGGGATGGGTGGAATTCACGAGAGTCTTCATCCATTCGATGGTCAGCCCGGAAATCTTTTGGACTTTCTCTGGGTCATGGACAACCAGCCATTGCACCGGCTGGCCGTTGCCCCCTGATGCGGCGTACCGGACAATATCGAGGATTTCGAGGACCTTCTCCCTTGGCACAGGATCACGGGTAAAATGCCGCACAGACCTGCGTTTCTTGAGATAGAACGCTATTGTCCCTGGAGATATGGTGCCGGCACCTTCCGGCAGGGGCAGCTTCTCATCCGGACGGAGGTTTAAGAGCAGCGCCTGGGACGGGCAGAAAGCCTCGCAGTGGCCGCACTGGAGGCACATGACTGCTTTTTCATCCGCAACTTTGGGTTGGGTGCTCTCATCCCCAGGATCAATGATAGCCATCGAGCAGACTGCTGAGCAGATCCCGCACCGGGTGCAGAGATCCTTATCAACGAGTATGGTTTCCATTAAATACCGTCCTTTGTGGTTACTTCTTTTAACTGAATCAGATTCTTGCCGGCACTCCATGCATCGCCGGCGTACTTCCCGAGCGTCCAGTAGCGGTTGTCTGGCATGGTCAGGATGAGCGGGTCGATCTCCCGGAAATCCGGTTTCCCATCCTTCATCACCCGGCCGTCAGCATACGCTCCGGCGATTTCGCCGATAAAGAGCGTGTTGGTCGGTAACGGGACAGTCTGCACGAGCCGGCATTCGAGC
>JAPKYC010000264.1 GCA_026394505.1 Methanothrix sp. | reverse complement strand
TGTAAATTGAGCATATCTGGTCAATGATAAGATCTCCTGGAACCTTGGCCACGAGCAAGAGGGCTACCTCATGGACCATGAAATGATCAGGTTCTACCCTTGAGCTAACGGTCTTCTTGAGATCATCTTCCTTCTTCTCGGTTTTTCCAACAGGTGCACTGCCTCCGCCAACAATCGGCAACTCCAGAACCTCGCTGTCTGATGGAGAGGAGACAGAGGGCACTCCCGCGAGGTCTGAAGATGCAGCGTACGCCTGCTCAAGCTGAGCAGAATTATAGCTAGCCACGCCTGATGAGGTCTCATCAAAGACGAAAGGCACGTCTACGGCCATCCCAGTACCGCTGAGGAGAATTATACAGAGCCAGAGTGCCCAAGGAGACATGACGATTTTATCTTGATCGCATACTATATCTATTTTACAGCAAAGCGGTTGATTTATCCGTAATACCCCGCAGCTTGTATTCGCCGACTCAATTTTGACCCCCCCCAAGAAGGAACGCCCCCCTCTCGCATTCAGTCGTCCATTTAGTGCGTGCAAAATATAGTCTACCATGCCAGGGAGTATTCCACCTATGATCCTCATGCCCCATGAGGCGTAGTTATTATTACCGGTATTCAATCAACATCAGTGAATAAATCCGTAGAAGGATGTAGATGAAGAAAATGAGGCGACGCTACGACCGAGATAGATCTCCCGCACATACCTCCGGCCATTTTAGGCCAGCTCTGAAATCGGGTTGCAGAGTGCTATACCTTCCGCGCGTTCTTCATCATTTGATTACTGATTGCCTGCTGGAGCAGTTTTGAGATATCGATCTCAGGATGATCTTTGAGCCAATTGCGCTGCTCTGTGGGAATGGTTAAGGTAATCTTTGCGAGTTTGGGAGAGGGCATTGGCAACCAATAACACATATAAGGCAAAATATTTTTCGGCATCCAACTCAAGAGTTATCAATCCTTGGATTTCCCATTCCAGACCCTCCCTAAAAAAGGGCAATAATTTCCGACGAAGGTGTTCCTTGGCGAGCCAAGGTCATTAATCTGGCAGAGGCGGTTGGTCGCTGCAATGTGTTCTTTGTTACGCATGCAGTAGTCCTGCCCTCCCAAGAAAATTTAGATCTAATAATTATTGGCGATTTTGAAGGGGGTCTGGAATGGGAATTGGATGGATGTAGATGAAGAAAATGAGGCGGCGCTACGACCGAGAATTCAAGATATCAGTAGTAACTGAGATTGAGGGTGGCAAGACTCCTGCTTCAGATCGCCCACGAGCGAGAATCTCATCCCCCGCACGTAATCTCATATTCAGAATCAACATCTATAGGCATTGTCATAGAGGCATAGACTAGAGATTACCAGTAAGATCGCCATGATCTCCTTTTTAGCTTGCAGGCCGTCTCTGAACCCCATGCAGGGAAAGAAGGGATGGCAACTCTAGGAAATCTTTTCAGGTAGGAGAAAATGGATGTGGCGTTATTCCTTCTTTACCTGTAATCAGCATATCAGGATTTCAACACATGTGTCTCAACAACTCTGACGTTACCGATCTTTTCTAGAATCCTGGCAGCCGCCTTTTGGACAAAAGCGTCATCGTCTTTAAGGGCCCTTCCCAGGGGATCTACCGAAGCTTCTCCAATTTTAAGAATAGCCTCCTCAGCTTCTGCTCGCACACTACTATCGTCGTCCGCGAGGGCGTATATCAACGGGTCTACAGCTCTAGGGTCTTTGATCGATCCGAGAGCCCATGCAGCTTTTTTGCGCACAAGGCCGTCTTTATCTTTAAGAGCTTGGATGAGTGGCTCTACTGCGCTCGTATCATTGCAATCCCCTAGTGCCGCCGCAGCCATCACCTGGATACTACTGTTTCTATCTCCTAGGGCTTGGATCAAAGGCACTATTGTTCTGACATCTTCGATCTCTATGAGAGATTCTGTAACCATCAGTCTGACTTCGCTATCGTTGTCCTTGAGAGCTTGAGTTAGTGGGTCTATTGCCTTGGGATCTTTGAGTTCCCCTAGAGCCCAAGCAGCAATCTTCCGAACATGACTATCATCGTCTGTAAGAGCTTTGATCAATGGATCGACTGATCTGGAGTCATTGATCTCCCCCAAAGCAAGTGCGACCATCGCTCGGACGTCGCTATTTTCATCTTTAATAGCCAGTATCAGTGGTTCCACTGATCTCTTGTCCTTGATTACTCCAAGGACCCTTGCTGTCTCCTGTCGGACGTTATCGTCTTTATCTTTAAGAGCTTGAATCAAAGGTTCGACGGCGGTTTCCCCCATGCTTATGAGTTTGCATAAAGCCTTCCACAGAACGCTACTATTCTCGTCTTTAAAGCCCTGGATATACTTGTCCACATCGTCAGAAAACGCCGGCGCGATGAGTGTCAAGAACAACATGACGACAGCAAGTGCTAAACCTACTAACTTTATATTATTCATTAGCTTCAAAGCCTCTAGCGGTAACCATTCCCTCAGTCCCAGGACACCCCACTAAACTTCAATGCAAGATAACGGTTTCAACCACCTTCTGGTTATTTTCTTCGTTTAACTCTGGAATTGAATTGCCTGAATCCGCTATAACCCCACCCAATATGACTGATCGGTACCCCAAAGTGCCGAAGATCAAAACCACGCTATCTGAGAAGCTCTCGCCTGGGTCTAAATGTGTTCTTTCAACAGTCTCGCTTGTGTTGGCCAAAAGTACTTGGGTGTAGAACTTTTCTGTGACAGGCTCGTTGCCCACATTCTTTACTGTAAAATTGACCTCGACACGAACTATATCCATCATTCCACGCCAGGGGAAAAATGCTCCATGTGCCTCAGCCTTGATTACTTCTAGGTCCGGACCAGCTCCTGGTTTTCTTACAAGTATGGACTTTTTAATCTCACTCATTTTGCTATTATCCCTAAGGAGGGTTAACTTGACTTATCCAGATTACATTTAAAGGTTAGCTTTTCATAGAAATGCTTAATTATACTATTAAAACATAAATCTTCATTCATTAATTAAGGGAGGCTATGAATGAAGTTTGAGCTAAGTGAAGAGGATCTGGCCAG
>JAPKYC010000252.1 GCA_026394505.1 Methanothrix sp. | reverse complement strand
GAAGGGTCTGGATTGGTCCTCGTATGCCATCGTCCCTGCGGGAACCGGCATGCAGTTCATCGCCTATGCCCCGACGGGCGGACAGGCTGATTACTATGAGATCCTGCAGACGGATGCTCTGAATATAACCAGCAAGCGGGTCAATTTCTATTCCGGCTACAACAGCATGAACTTCATGGCGGATAAAGTGGGCAGGCACATTCTGCACTTCGTGCTCAACAATCAGCCCAGCAACTCCATCATTGTAGATGTGGTCAGCCGGGCACCACCGGCTGTGCAGACCCCGGCGGTAGGCCAAATGCCGCCTTCCTCTAATATGCCGCCTGCCTCCAATCTGCCCAACACCGGCTACAGTCAGACCACTACCAGCGGCCTGGGCCAGACCACCACCAGCGCATCGACCTCGTACCAGACATACGGCACATCTTATCCGCCACAAACGGGAGTCGTGGCCGGAGACACGCCGGTTACCATTCAGTCCCAGGGAATGAGGGGCTATCAGGTCTATCTGGATGAGGTCTTAATCGGCACGGAAGGAACCGGCGGCGATGCCCCGGATGGGAAATTCAGCTTCAATGTGGCGGGCAACCAAAACCACAACGTAAGGGTATTCGATGGTCAATTCAATTATCCCAAGAGCATGTATTTCCAAAGAGGTGTTCTGAAGATAATTAATGTGGAGGCGGGAACTGCGGTATACATTTAAATTTTATTTTTAATTATCTTTTTATTTTTGACATTTTATTATTTATCGGAAAGAGATAAATCCCACCAGATGGCTTAATGCAGTTGGGTTGATCATTTTGAGAAAAGATGAATTCTTGCAGCAGTTCGAAGGCATCATGCTTCCTGAGACGTTTGATCAGCATCTTCTGGATCACGCCGCTGAGATGTTCGGGAAATGGGGCAAGAGCACTCATATGAACGAGAAGGAGCATCTATTCGAGACCTTCGGGCTGGCCTCTAAATCTGATGACCGCACCGAGGTAAAAATGCAGAAAATTGCCCTGCGCTTTGTCTGCTCCCGGATGATGGAAGCCAACTTCAGCCGAAAGGATGCGGCAGACCTCATCCGCAATTTCAACAAGATCAAAAATCCGGGCTATGAGTGGCTGGAGTAGGCCATAGCTCAATAATATAGTTTCAGGTAGATGTGAAATCCTAAAATCAGAGAAGCCACCCAGAAGCCAGCTGCCGCCTGCATGGCCCGCCTGGGAGCGGGCCGGGCCTGCAAACGCCCCAGATAAACCAGATTGATGTAGATCCAGAGCAGTACCACTGCCAGGCCCAGGCCGTGATGCAGCAAGACCTCGGCCTGAAAGAGACCATTGGGCCGGCCCGGCTCCAGGATCGCGACCATGGCCGGAGACATCAACGCCAGGACGGCCAGAATCTGGGCGGCAACCGCCAGGCGGAGGACGAGGCAGTGCTTCCGGAAATTCTTCTCTTTGGCCAGGAAGACGGCAAAGGCGAGGGCTGCGGCGAGGATCAATTGCAAATCTTCTTCATCAGCCAGCCCATATTCTGCCCCAGGGTTCTCATGATCTGTATTCCCTCCGCATCATTATCCACATCCTTTTCATGCAGGCCCAGGCCGATGAGGGCTTTCAGCTCAGGCGTGAGGTCGGCAAAGTAGGTGGGCGAGCCCAGAATGATCCCATCCGCCCCACTCATCAACGCGATGCATTCGTTTACCATATCCTTATCCCGTGCACAGCGCCCGTCCTTTTTCTCATGGTATTGCCATCCTTATGAGGACTGCCGTTAAACGCAACAACTTTCACCTAATCTCACTCCATATTCCATTCATGGATTACGTTACCCCGTCAATGAATAGCGGATCGCTTGTTTCGGGCAGACATCCACACAGCCGCCACAGAGTATGCACTCAGTATTTTCCATCCACCCCTCCCGGACCATAATGTTCACATCGAGTCCCATAGGGCAGTTTATTGAGCATTTCTTGCAGTCCGTACACCGGCCCGTATCAGTTGACAAGTGAAGCGCCGGCCAGCGGATAAGGTTTCGGATCTTCCTTCCGAGGATCATTATCACCGCAATCGGGCAGAAATAATGACAGAAGCCACGTTTTCCGGCTAATATGGCAAATATG
>JAPKYC010000079.1 GCA_026394505.1 Methanothrix sp. | reverse complement strand
CTGGGTCGGCTGGTAGCGGGCGGTCTGCGGCATTTTCCAGGTGATCTGGGCCTGGACATGGACTCCCGCGGTTGGGTTGATCTCACCAAGCTCGGCCAGGTGGTGGCGAGCAGGCATCGCTGGGCCGGCAGAGAATTGGTGATTGCTCTTGTACAGTCCGATTCCAAGCAGAGATACGAGATTGCCGGCGACAAAGTCAGAGCCAGATATGGCCATTCCGTGGATGTGGAGCTTGATCATCCGGAAAATGAACTGCCTTTGCTCTACTACGGGGCAAGCGAAGAGGAGGCGGACCGGATCCTGGAGATCGGCATCAAGTCTGCATCGCAAAGGTACGTTCATCTATCCACCACTCCGGAGAAGGCCTGGCATGTGGCGACTTTTCGCACCGGCAACCCCAGAGTGATCCAGGCGGATGCCGCAGCAGCGCAAGAGGCCGGTGTGAAGATGATGACTGTGAACGACGATATCGTCATCTCGGAGACGATTCCGTTCCGGTTTCTTTGCATCCTTGCCGCCAAGGACATTGTCAAACCGGAAAGCCATAAGAATATCTAGCTGTGTCTCTGTGGTGGTAGTCCGTAAACCATTGGTTATAACCAGTGGCTAACGACGTTTTCACCACAGAGACACAGAGTTCACAGAGAACGCACAGAGCGACTAACTAACAACTGGAAAAACATAGTAACCTGAGGTTAGTAACTGGAAATAGCGAAGAGCCTAGAAATCTAGCGGCCGAAGCGTCTCTCCCTTCGCTGGCAGTCCCGGATGGCGCGCAGAAAATCGATCTTTCTCAGCTCTCGCCAGTTGACATCAGTAAAATAAAGCTCCGAATAGGCCGCCTGCCAGATCAGGAAGTCGCTCAGTCTCTTTCCGCCCGCCCTGATCACCAGGTCAGGCTTCTGGGAAAACCGCAGATGCGATTCTATAGTTTTTTCGTCGATCTGCTCGGGATGCAACTGCCCCATTTCCACGTCCCGGAGAAGATCTCGGAATGCCTCTGCCACTTCGCGCTTGCCTCCATAGCCCAGAGATATTACCACCTTGAGCGGGCCGCCGCTGCCCGTTTGCTCTACGCCCTCTCTGGTATGCAAGCTGATTTGGGCGGGAGATGCCGCGAGTTGGGAGACAATCTTGCGACAGAGCAGGGGCGCATCATCGTTTACATAGAGCACCAGGGAGGTAAGACCAATGGACCGGCACCATTCCAGCAGCTCGGAAAGTCGCACCAGACCATCCTCGAATAAATCGCCAGAGCTGAGGACAACGGCCACACAGCCGGGCAGATTGCTTTTTGCGATCCGCTCTTGCAAGAGACGCTCGTAGAGGCGGTAAATCATAGTCAGGTCTTAATGTATCTTCCATAGGCAAAGTATTTTTGCGATGAAAATTGTCCTATAGTCTCATGGAACGGGAAGATATCGCCCGGATGGCCATCGGACTGATGGTCCTGCTGCTGCCTTATGCCGGAGCCTTCACCGTCCTTCCCCTGGCGGCCGTATTCTTCCTGGACCGCGGCTCTCGCCTGCTCGCCGCATCCCTGGCCATGCTGCTCATCATGAGGCCGGCCCTTTCCCTCACTGATACCAATCTGCCGCAATATGTCATCGCCATCTCCTTTGTGGCCTCCACCTTTGCCCCTCTCGCCTTCAAAAAGTTCGATTCCCTGGCAGGCAGCATCATGTATCTGCTCATCAACGTGTGCCTTGGCTATCCCGTCGCGAGCCTGATATCTGAGGGCATCATCTCCTCAGAGAGGATACTGTTCCTGGTCATCTTGGGAGGGCTGTCCGGAGCCTTTCTGCATCATGCCTCCAAGGAGCGCGACTTTACAGTTCCCTTCGGCACCGCCATGGTGATGTGGCTATTTTCCTTCGACTTTCCCCTGCCTGAGCTGCAGCGCATTTTGCTCATCTGCATCTTTGCCCTGGTCCTGGGCATCGGAGCTTACTTTGCCAAAGCTGCGGACTCGGATGCCGTGCTCAGCGAGACCATAGTCTGCCTGCTGGTGATCATCTTTGCCGGACTCTCCTGGTTTATCCTGCTCTTAGCCTTCTATTTGCTGGGGGGAGCTTTTACTCGCTATGGATATTCCCATAAGCATAAGCTTGGCATAGCGCAATCCCATGGAGGCAGACGCGGCTACAAGAACGTCTACAGCAACAGCCTGGTGCCTCTTGTTCTGGCCGTCTGCTACGGAGTTTACGGCAATGATGTCTTCATCTTTGCCTTCATTGCCTCGGTGGCGACGGCCAACGGGGATACTCTGGCCAGCGAGATAGGCGAGACCAGCCGCTCCAAACCCCGCATGATAACCACGCTTAAAGAGACGGAGCCGGGCGTGGATGGAGGCGTAACGCCTTTGGGCGAGGCCGCCTCACTTGCCGGAGCCGTCATTATCGGCCTCTTGGCAACAGGCATGGGAATGGCGGGCGTTTTTGGCATCGTCGTCGCGGCCATTGGCGGATTTTTGGGCACGAACTTCGACAGCCTTCTCGGGGCAACGCTGCAAAGCCGGGGCCTCTTGAGCAACAATGGTGTGAATCTGGTGGCGACGGCCTTCGGCGCTCTGGTGGGGGGAGCACTTTGGTATATTCTACAAATTATTTTATGAAGATATTCGGCATCTTTGGCGACCCAATTGAACACAGCCTCTCCCCCGCCATGCAAAATGCAGCCTTGCGGGCGCTGGGTGAAAATGCCTGCTATCATGCCTTTCGCGTAACCAGAGAGGATCTGAAAGATGCCCTTCTTGGGGCCGCAGCCATGGGCATTGCCGGACTGAATCTGACCATTCCGCTCAAGGAAAAGGCGCTGGAGCTTGATTTCTTGCAGCCCGATCCTCTCGCCCTGGCCATCGGCGCAGTGAATACGATAAGCTTCACCAGGCGGCAGGACATGGCAGGCTACAATACGGACGGATGGGGCGCGCTCCTGGCATTGCAGGATGCCGGCGTTAAGATCAGGGGCAAGAATGTGCTGATAGTCGGCGCAGGCGGCGCGGCAAGAGCTATTGCCTACACTTTAGTGCAGGAAGGCGCGGAGATCGCAATCGCGAACCGCAACATAAAGAGGGCTTTGGATCTGGCGGCCCAGGTGGGGGCCAGGGGCTTTTGCCTGTGCGACCTCGGAAGGCTCGTCCCCCAGGCGGACATAATAATAAACTGCACATCGGTGGGCATGCGCGAGGGGGACGCCAGGCTGCTGGAGGGAAGGCTTTTGCAAAGCCATCAGGCAGTCTTTGATATCGTCTACAATAGGGAGACAGAGCTGCTCAAGGATGCCCGTGCCGCCGGGGCGGTGGCCGTGGATGGGGTGATGATGCTGGTCTATCAGGGAGCGAAAGCCCTGCAGATCTGGACTGGCAAAAAGGCTCCCGTGGATGTGATGGAGAGGGCGGTTCGAGAGGCTATGGTGGCCAGGCGGGCCGGGGCTGAAAAGGAAAAATAATCGAGTCCTCTGTGAGTCCTCCGTGCGCTCTGTGTCTTCGGTGGCGGTAGTAGGATCGTCAGCCGTTTGTTATAACCAGTGGCTAACGACGTTTCAACCACAGAGCTCACAGAGTTCACAGAGAACGCACAGAGAAACGTCAAGTCGTCTTTGTGCCTTTGTGTCTTTGTGGTGAGGGTGGGTAGTAAGCTCTAATCTAAAAAAACCAAACCACAAAGGCACAAAGCCACAAAGGACGCACAAATGGGAGGCACGGGCGAGACGGGGTCTTGGTTTGCCCGCTACTTCAAGGAAAAGGGCTTTGATGTGGTGGTCAAGGCCGGGCGATGCAATGAAGGCGCTCTGCAGGATCTGCGGCTTCTCGCCCCTGCGCCTCTCAGGATTACGGGCGGCATCGATCTCCCGCTGCCTTGTGTCATGCTCTTGTGGGACTAAAACCCGTTTTCACGCACAGGCGATCCTAGCTCTTTGTAGTATGTATAACCTGCAAAAGATCCCATCTATTTTCCATCCCTCTTTGGATAAGACCCAAATCACTTTGACTATCTGATGATTCCATACTTGAGGGAATGGATTTTCGACAATTGCACGTTATCGAAAAAACGCAACCCATTGCGCCAAAAGATGAAATAAAATCCGGAGCGCACCATCAGGGGTAACGAGGTCAGAAGAGTATTTATAAAAATAAGCTGCCCTCTTATAGCGGCCAGAAACGTTGTATATTTAAATACGTGCAACTTGCGACCTCAAGCTGTCTACAAAGGCCGCTACAAGTATTCTTACATTGAGAGCATTGGAAAACAAGAACCAATTATCTAATACTAAGCATATACACCAAAAAAGATATTAATGATCACTAGTCTACTATTCTGATCAAAGGAGAGATCATATGCTGGGAAACGAAATGAAATTTGATGTTCATGCTATTCTTACGGCATTGTTCTTGGTAGTAACAATCTATATTGGCACTGCCGTAGCATTAAACGCAACATTTGATTCCTCTATCCCGCCCGGCTTAGAGAAGATCGATCATTTCGTCTTCATCATGCAGGAGAACCGGGCTTTTGATAACTACTTCGGCACCTATCCAGGTGCAGACGGCCTGCCCACTGGGATTTGCCTTACAAACCCCAAGGGAGGGCCTTGTGTAGCCCCCTATCACGATACCAACGATATAAATCGCGGGGGGCCTCATGGATGGGTTAACGCCCAGGCGGACATCGATGGAGGATTAATGGATGGTTTTCTGGCTGAGGCATACAAAGGCAAAAACAAGAAAGGTACCCAAGTCTGCAATCCGACCGATTCAAATTGCGCTCCGGGCACAGAT